>NZ_LWFI01000135.1:0-947 GCF_001635735.1 Oleiphilus sp. HI0067 | reverse complement strand
GACCAGCATCAATCAAAACATAAAGCTGGTTAGCACTCCGATATAATGAAGAGAGGAAACTATGAGCACTGTAGAAGAGCGTGTAAAAAAGATTGTTTGTGAACAACTAGGTGTTAAAGAGTCTGAAGTACAAAATACTTCGTCTTTTGTTGATGACCTTGGTGCAGACTCTCTTGATACCGTAGAGTTAGTAATGGCGCTTGAAGAAGAGTTCGAAACTGAAATTCCTGATGAGGAAGCAGAAAAGCTTTCTACAGTTCAAGAAGCAATCGACTACATTATTGCTAATCAATAAGACTCGATTTGCTCTAGCAAACCGTCCATGGCGATAATGCTTTGGGCGGTTTTTTGGTTATTAAGTAAGTGTTTTTGTTATAGCTGCTGTTGGTCTTAATGCTGAGCTATAAAATCATAGGATGGAGATACCCATGTCAAAACGTCGCGTTGCTGTCACAGGTTTAGGTGCGTTAACCCCGCTCGGGAATACGGTTGCCGAAACTTGGGACAAACTAATAGCGGGAGAAAGTGGCATCGGTTTGATTGAGCGCTTTGACACGACAGATTTACCTGTAAAAATCGGTGGTGAAATCAAAGATTTCGATTTGTCAGAATACATTGATCGAAAAGAAGCGCGACGTATGGATGCGTTTATGCACTATGGCATGGTTGCTTGTATGCAGGCTGTGCAGGATGCAGAGCTCGAGTCCTTATCTGAAGAACAACTAAAACGGACAGGCGTTGCGGTAGGGTCTGGCATTGGCGGTATCGAAACGATCGAATGTACACGAGATACCTTCCATAAGTCTGGCTCTCGACGCGTATCACCATTCTTTGTGCCTAGTGCAATCATCAATATGATCTCTGGCAACGTTGCCATTAAGTATGGTTTTAAAGGTCCTAACATTGCGGTTGTGACGGCTTGTACGACAGGTACACACAATATTGGT
>NZ_LWFI01000134.1:0-1456 GCF_001635735.1 Oleiphilus sp. HI0067 | reverse complement strand
AATTCGCTGGCGACATCCTGAGAGAGGCTTGGTTTCTCCACAAGAGTTTGTGGAGATCGCAGAAGAAAACGGCCTGATTTCAGATTTAGGTGCGTTTGTTTTATATGCGGCTTGTCAGCAAACTAAAGCGTGGCAAGATCAAGGGTTTGGCGATCTCAGCGTGTCGGTTAACCTTTCACCTCGTCAATTATTAGAGCCTCATTTGAAGAGTATTATTATTGAGAGTATTGCCGAGTCTGGCCTTGATCCTCAATATCTTGAGCTGGAACTGACTGAGTCAGCTTTGAAAGAGGATATTCAGGGGGTGAGTGAACGACTTTCTGATTTGCGCGATATCGGTATTAAAGTATCGGTTGATGACTTTGGAACGGGCTATTCTTCTTTGAGTTATCTGCGCCACTTACCGGTCGATACCTTGAAGATTGATCGAGAGTTCATCACCAACATTGAGTTATCCAAAGAACAGCAAGCCATTACAAAGGCGATTGTGGTGCTAGGTTCATCGCTTGATCTAAAAGTAGTTGCCGAAGGTGCAGAAAACGAAGCACAGCTCGATCTTTTACGTGAGTTAGGCTGTGATTATGTGCAGGGCTACTATGTGTCGAAGCCTCTTGGAAAAGAGGCCATGCAAGTGCTTCTGCAACAGCAGAGCCAGTAATCTATTCAGATTGCTTTAGCGATCAGTCCGATACCAGAAAGCAATAACAAAGCACGACAAGCCTGCATAAATGTTTGTTCTGATAATCGTTGCTGAATACCTTTCCCAAGCCAAATTCCGAACAATGCAATCGGGAATAGTAATGCGCTGATCATGAATGACTCTTTGCTCCATTGCTCGTTCAACGTGTATGGGATGAGTTTCACGACATTCATGATCGCAAAGAATGCCGCAGCAGTAGCAAGCCAGGGCAATTTTTCCAATCGTCGCGATATGAAATAAATATTGATGGGAGGTCCGCCCGCATGCACAAGGGTGCTGGTGAGACCAGATGTGGTAGACCAAAACCAACTAGCTCGGGTTAATTTAGCGAAAATCGTTTGTAGGGATGCCCAGGTAGCAAACACAATCGATAATACGCCTAAACCAATCAGCAGCCATCGCTCAGGTAGACTCCCCATTGATAAGCCTCCAAGCAGTATCCCGATGAATGCACCTGGTAACAGTCGTTTGAGTTCGTTCCAATTAATATGTGAGCAGTAATAACGAAGTGTTTTGGCGTCCATTAATAGAAGTAAGGGCAGCGTAATTGCGGTTGCCTCTAGAACCCCTACTTTTAGACTCAGTAATGGAACGGCTACGACACCCGCTCCACCAGCGAATCCGGATTTAGAAATACCCGTTAAAACAAGGCCGATCATAGCGATCAGCCAAAAAATGGGGTCTTGCACTAAGTTCGTCATAGAGACTGTCCGTTGATGTACTTAAGGTAAGTCAAACCATAATGCCTCTAGTGGT
>NZ_LWFI01000133.1:0-888 GCF_001635735.1 Oleiphilus sp. HI0067 | reverse complement strand
TCATCAGTAATTTGTACTTCTTTCTTTAAAGCAGAGCGTAAAGCATCACGTAAAAGCGCATAAGGGAATGCTTGGGGAGTCTGTGCGCGCCAAATTATGTTGCGATCGAGCGTTGAATCCACCCGACCATTCTTGGAACATTTAATTGTATCAACCGAGGGAAGCGCTAATAACGCACCATCTGGTGCATCCAATAATGACTTTTCTAGTAACTCTAACTCATGTTCAGTAATCAAAGGACGAGCGGCATCGTGAACCCAAACCCAATCATGATCCGCAGCCTTATCAGATAAAGCCATTAACCCTGCTAGAACGGTATCTGCTCTTTCATCACCGCCAACAAACCTTATGCACTTGTTGGTAACATCAACAGGTAGAGAATTAAAATAGGAGTCGTCAGACCTTAAACCTACCAACACGGTTTCAAAGCGAGGTTTTGCAGTCATTGCTTCTATTGTTCGAGCAATGATCGTTTGTCCATCAATGTTAAGATATTGCTTTGGAATGGTGGACCCCATTCGAGATCCGATACCAGCGGCGGGTAGAATGAGCCAGTGCTTCGGCTCAGAATTGCGTTTTACCATGCAGAATGTTCATCAATGATCGCTTGAATTGACCACCATAAAGAAGGTCTCGTTTCGACCAATCATACCAAGGTCTACGCGTGCGCGCTCCTCTATTACTTCATAACCTTTCTTAAGATTTGTTACTTTCGCGTCTAAGCGCCCATTTCGCTCTTCCAGCTCAAGATTCGCAACACGCAATACATCTACTTTTTCTTGCAATTGCCACACCTCAAATATGCCGCCTTCGCCAGCCCACAGCCTGAACTGAAGCACGACCGTTGCCAACAACAAGAAACCCCACAACAACTTCATTTACAATCCG
>NZ_LWFI01000132.1:0-1131 GCF_001635735.1 Oleiphilus sp. HI0067 | reverse complement strand
ATATAAACTGATTATTAAGGCAACTCCAAAAAGCCCATTTCCCAGTGCTTTCTTATCGAAGAATATAGCTAATATTGCAGCAAACAAAATAAAAAAAATTAGTGTCATCATGGTTTATATAACCCGAATTACAGAGTTCAAGGGTTTTAACTCTACAAGAATATAGTCATTGCCTAGTACAAACGTCCAGTGCGAAATAAAGCGATCAAAATTATAGACGCTTATCCATTCAAAGAATGAGTTTATGTTACTTCTAGTTTTTCGATAATTGATTTGTTTGGATTAAGTTAGCATCAAAAAACTTACCAACAAGTTGCAAGAATACATCCTTAACACCTAGCGTAGGATCATATGTAAGATCAAATAACTACAATGACCTATCAATATAAATACCAAGAAAACGGAAAGATGGCATGCTAGCTGACCTTGTTAGGCCAATTCATAACACCATCGCAATGCATCTTTTACACTACCAAATCTTTTTATATCCCACTTTACATCAAACGACTCTGCGGTTAACTGATAGTAGAAGATCAGGGCATCTGTAATTGGATGATTGGAGGTAATAACAAGTATTGGATCAGGGAACTCTAAAGAGATATTTCTATCACTTTCGACCGTAATCCTTACTTGTTCTAATGTGACTTTTGAGAGGTCTGCTGAATCAAAGTTAAAAACAACAAACAAACAAGAATACAAGCGCTCGTCTTCGTAAAGCTTTTGATTCGCCTCATCTATATCTTCTATCGAAGTCTCACCTACAAACTCGACTAAAACTCCGTTTTTAATCCAACCTATCTTATATGACACGTAATAGTTGTCCTGAGTTTGACTAACGCCCACATTAATGACATTGCTTTAACTTTGTCCAACAATCGGATGTAGCTTGCTACTTGCGCAGCTTATGCGTGCTAGGATTTTTCAAAAATTGAATTTAATTCTGGTAAGCGCACTCTTTTACACTCTTTGTTCCAACACTATTTACCTATATTAAAAGTACCTTGATCAGAAAAATATACACTGTGACGTTATCGATAAAGCTTAGAAATTGGTTTCAATCAGGGATTTAAAGTATTCAACGATATCTGTGGGTCCTCCCTCTTCTACCTTTTGCATAAATAAGATTTACAT
>NZ_LWFI01000131.1:0-604 GCF_001635735.1 Oleiphilus sp. HI0067 | reverse complement strand
GCCTAACGCTAGCAGCCAATTCCTCAATTGCACGGTGTGTTTTACCCTAGCGGATAAACGCCAATGCCCATCAGATATCTCGTTAAGACTTTGCGTTTCATTTAGAGGACTGTCTTGCAGATCACGCAACAAATGACTGCCTCTTTGCATGTAGAGATCTACCTCTAAGTCATAGCTATTTGCGTCACGATCTACAAGAACATCAGTATTTCCTGCATCCAGATATTCTTTGAGTTTAAAGTCTTCTGGAACTGCATTTGAAAATCGCGAAACCTCTAAATCTTCAATACGGTGAATCAAAAAGGTTCGAAACTCTTCTAAATTTCCATCGCGCGCATCATCATCTTTGACACCAACAAGATAGAGTTTGGGAAGCATGATCGTCACACCAAAAGGATGAACATCATATTCTTTTCGACCATTAGAGGTTTGATATGCAAACTTAACGCGCCGGCCATTTAAAATTGCCTGATAAATATTATCGAGCGTGTGCATATCGAAATCAGGTGTACGTAGGCTTTGACCACGCTGATAAAACTCAACAGCGTTACTCAAGCGAGTGTACTGTTTGTCATTCAGCTTTCTCTCGCTTTGTTTCATTTTA
>NZ_LWFI01000130.1:0-688 GCF_001635735.1 Oleiphilus sp. HI0067 | reverse complement strand
AAGAGCACCAAACAACAATTAAGGTAGAAATTGTAGCCGGCCTGACTACTTTCTTGACCATGTCTTATATTCTTTTTGCTAACCCAGACATCATGTCTGCAGCGGGTATGCCAAAAGAAGCAGTATTTACAGCAACTGCGGTTGCAGCAGCAGTAGGCTGTATCTTGATGGGTTTGTGGGCTAACTTCCCTGCAGGTCTTGCTCCAGGTATGGGTCTGAATGCGTTTTTCGCATTTGCCGTTGTTGGTGGCATGGGATACACGTGGGAACAGGCTCTTGCAGCAGTTTTGATTTCTGGTGTTATTTTCTTCTTGTTATCTGCATTCAAAATTCGTGAATGGATTCTACATTCAATTCCGGGTTGTTTGCGTCACGGTATTACTGTTGGTATCGGCCTTTTCTTAACCATTATCGGTTTGAAGAACGCGGGTATTATTGCTGATCATCCTGCAACGCTTTTGACTTTAGGTGATCTTGCTTCTCCAGGTCCACTTCTAGCTGGCCTTGGTTTACTTCTTATTATTGCTTTGGATTACCGCAAAATTACTGGTTCTATTGTAGTCAGCATGCTGGCGATCTCTATCGTTTCTTCGATTCTAGGTATTACTACATTCAGTGGCATTGTCGGTGAGCCTCACTCAATGTCTGAGCTTTTCTTCGCGCTAGACTTTAGCCGTGTACTAGAAGC
>NZ_LWFI01000129.1:0-664 GCF_001635735.1 Oleiphilus sp. HI0067 | reverse complement strand
TAAACTTTGCGCTGCGACTTGCTGATTACGCGTAGTCAGAGAGGAGTGCGTCGTGATGTTATTAAGATCTTTAGTCAAAGTAACAGTATAAGTATCTGTTGCACCACTTGCTTTACTCCGGAAACTTGAATTGCCGCCGGCATTGTTGCAGTTAAACTTGCGGTATAAGTAGACGAGTCCTGGCCCGCATCGGCTTCAACAACCACATAGCTATTTCCATCCAAGTCATCAGCTGTATAAGCACTAGATTTTGGCGCAATCACGACATCGTGCGTGCCTATAACAGCGCCCCCATTGAATTCGATCTTGTCGTTGTCGTTACTAACATCACCAACTTCCAAATTGAATTGCAATGACGGATCACCAAAGACTGACACCAAGCTGTTATCTAAAGCAGAACCATTCAGGTTAAACCGAATCGTACCGATATCTCCGGAGCCAACACCTGGTGAAAACTTAGGGTTATTACGAAATAAGAAAGTAGAAGAACTCTGGGTGTTAAAATCAATATGACCATTGATAAGCGCGTCATCAATGACCGAATACGAGTTCGCACCAAAACCAATAGCCGTATTAGCCGCATCTCCTGCTTCACCAATCGTCACTTCAAGGCCGGGAAGTGCACCAAAAGAATTTAAACCGGTGAAACCCGCTGCATCATCCG
>NZ_LWFI01000128.1:0-525 GCF_001635735.1 Oleiphilus sp. HI0067 | reverse complement strand
TATAAGTGCGCAGCGCACACGTTCACGGCTTTCTTTTACGGCCGCCTCGGGTAAACCAACAACGGTAAATGAAGGCAGACCATTGGATAGATGCGTTTCAACACGCACGGAAGGGGATTCAACGCCGAACAATGCCCGCGTTTTCACAATAGACAAACTCATTACGCATCCTTGCTCAAATATTGCACAACCATGGTGCAAGTTTCACTTTGCCATCCTTAGCAAAGCTTTTTGACCAAACGAGTGTTACTCGTCGATTTTACTTTGTAAGTCCTGTACAGACTTTTCTAACTGTTCAAGCATTTCTCTCGTGCGCTCTAGCACTGCTTGTTGTGCATCGAACTCTTCACGAGATACTAGATCCAACTTATTGATAACACTAGAAATAACAATCTTCAGATTGTTTGAAATCTCGTCCTGTGCAGCTTTACCAAATTCAGGAAAAACTTGATTAACCTGATCTTGAATCACTCCGAATAATTGCTGAGGGTTCAACATAGTCTCTTACCAACTGTCTAAAACTGG
>NZ_LWFI01000127.1:0-841 GCF_001635735.1 Oleiphilus sp. HI0067 | reverse complement strand
GTGCTTCATCTCTTGAGACGCGAGAAATTGTGCTTTCTTAATATTAATAACTGCATTAGTCTGAGCCATCGCGGTCACAAGGTCTGTTTGGCGCGACAGGAATGCAGGCAATTGAATAATGTCACAAACCTCAGCAACCGGTGCTGCTTGATAGGGCTCATGCACATCTGTAATCACAGCAACGTTAAACGTGTTTTTTACTTCTTCAAAAATACGGAGCCCTTCTTCCATACCTGGACCACGGAACGAAGTAATCGAAGAACGATTTGCTTTATCAAACGACGCTTTAAAAACGTAAGGAATATTTAGTTTTTGGGTGACTTCTACGTACTTCTCAGCAATTTGAAGTGCCAGATCTCTTGATTCCAGCACATTCATCCCACCAAATAACACGAAAGGTTTGTCGTTCGCGATTTCGATATCGCCAACCTTCACTACTTTTTGGCTCATACCGCCTACCTTATCTCTCTCGCCAAAGCCTCTAAGCTTTTTTGTTCTGAATCGCCGCTTTTACGAAACCTTCAAACAAACCGTGGCCATCACGCGGAGTAGACGTGAACTCTGGGTGGAATTGGCACGCAACGAACCAAGGATGTTCTGGTGCTTCCACAACTTCAACCAACGCACCATCCATCGAACGACCAGAGACAATAAGTCCGGCCTCTTTTAGCTTTGGAAGTAAGTTATTGTTTACTTCATAACGATGACGATGACGCTCATTGACAACTTCTTTGCCATAAGCGGTTGCAACGGTAGAACCAGGCTCCAAGCGACAGTCCTGCGCACCTAAGCGCATGGTACCACCAAGATCAGAACTATCAGTACGTTGTTCGACACTTCC
>NZ_LWFI01000126.1:0-1056 GCF_001635735.1 Oleiphilus sp. HI0067 | reverse complement strand
TTTGATCTGTCTCACAACGGTAAGCCGGTGCATAGTTTGCGCCCTGCGATCACATTAAGAGATAAAGAGCAGCGTGTGGCGAGTTTGTGCGGTAAGCCGTTTATGGAAAACGCTGTAGAGATTGATGTCGAGGCGTCAGGGTTAAAACTATGGGGCTGGGTCGCGCTGCCAACGTTCTCTCGAAGTCAGGCGGATTTGCAGTACTTTTTCGTGAATGGGCGCGTGATTCGTGATCGCTTGGTTAGTCATGCTGTTAAGCAAGCATATAGGGATGTGCTTTATCACGGCCGACATCCAGCCTTTGTACTGTATTTAGAATTGGATCCAGCTCTTGTTGATGTGAATGTGCACCCTACGAAGCATGAAGTTCGTTTTCGTGACGGGCGCTTAGTGCACGATTTCATATTCAGAAGCTTGCATCGCGCGCTAGCGGATGTTCGTCCTGACGAGTATATGCGCGAAGAGCAAAGCGCAAGTCGAGTTGCTGAGAGTGAGGCGATTCACCAGGAGACAGGCTTAGCCGCGCAACCCGGTTATAATAGTCAAACCCGCATGCCATTGTCCGTGCCGAGTTCGAATACGGGGGCTGCGTTTCAACCGCAGTCTATTCCAAATAATCCCGCTCAAAGTGAAGTGCGCACGGCCTTAGATGGGATGAGTTCTCTGTATGGTGGTTTGAAGCCAGATTTGCCAGAGCTGTCTAATACTGTTGACGTATCTAATAATGCCGAAGATCATCCTTTAGGCTTCGCGATTGCTCAGCTTCATGGCGTTTATATTCTCGCTCAAAACAGTTCGGGCTTAATAATTGTTGATATGCACGCTGCGCATGAACGCATTACTTACGAAAAGATGAAGTCCGATTTTTACGGCGCGGGTATTCAATCTCAGCCACTGCTTGTTCCGATGTCGATTGCTGTCAGTACTAGGGAAGCAGATGCTGCTGAAGATTGTGCTGTGGAGCTCCAACGATTCGGATTGAGAGTTGAGCGGGCTGCACCCGAATCTCTAGTGATTCGTGAAGTCCCTGTGATTCTGCAAAAAACAGACATCGTT
>NZ_LWFI01000125.1:0-4821 GCF_001635735.1 Oleiphilus sp. HI0067 | reverse complement strand
GCAAGGCCTTTAATTGATCTGAAAGAGCTTGTTTGTGCGATTGCAACTCACTGTCAGCTTGTTGACGCCCCTGCTCTAAGCCTTCTTGCTTACTTTGTTCGATACCAACGGTACGCCCTTCTTCGACGCCGGCGTTGTAACCATCGGCTTTTCCTTGCTTAAGCCCCTCTGCATAGGCTTCCGCGCGGATCGCCTCCAAATCGTCTGCTGTCAACGGTTTTACTTTTGCACTATCGGTATAGTCTTCACCTGAATTGAGATTAGGTAGCTCCCAGCGCTCGTAAGCACTTAAGCTTTCGACAGGACGATCGTCCTTAGGTGGATTTTGTTCACTCATACCAATACTTAGATCATTTCCTCACCGCTTCCACCCAAGGCTATTTCGCCAGAGTCTGCCAAACGACGAGCAATAGTAAGGATATCTTTTTGAGATGCTTCAACTTCCGATACTTTAACAGGTCCTTTCGCTTCAAGATCATCGCGAAGAAGCTCTGCAGCACGTTTCGACATGTTGTTGAATATTTTCTCTTGTAGGTCAGCGTCTGCACCCTTGAGTGCGACAATTAATACTTCGCTAGAAACTTCTCTGAGTAGTGTTTGGATGCCACGATCATCAACATCTTTCAGGTTGTCGAAGACGAACATGAGCTCTTCGATTTCGTTACCAAGGTCTGAATCGATCTCTTTGATGTTGTCCATCAAATCGCCTTCGATCGAAGACTCCATAAAGTTCATTATGTCAGCTGCCGTTTTAACACCACCAATTTTACTGGTCGCTGTCGCGGTATTCCCCGAGAATTGTTTCTCAAGAATATCGTTTAATTCTTGCAGGGCCTGTGGCTGAATCGAATCCAAAGAAGCGACACGCATCATAACGTCTAAGCGCACTTTTTCATCGAGGATACCAAGAACTTCAGCCGCTTGGTCGGGCTCCAGATATGACACAACGATCGCTTGAATTTGAGGGTGTTCATAACGGATAAGCTCAGCGACTGCTCGCCCTTCCATCCATTTTAAGGTATCGAGTCCAGTCGTATTACCACCAACTAAGATACGATCGATTAATCCTGAGGCTTTATCTTCACCCAAGGCCTCATTCAGCATGTTCTTAATGTACTGGTCTGAGCCAATGCCCATACCAGTTTGACGACCGACTTCTTCGATGAACTCAATCAGGACGGCTTCAACTTGCTCTTGGGTAATATTGGTCAAGCTAGCCATGGTCGAACCGACACGATGAACTTCTTTTGGGCCCATGTGTTTGAGAATTTGCGCCGCATCAGCTTCGCCTAAACTCAATAGCAGCACTGCTGCTGCCTCTAAACGAGGAAGTGTCGGTAATTGTGCTGCTTCTGTGTTATCAGCCATCTTGATTTACCCAAGTTCTCACTACTTGTGCCACTCGTGCTGGATCTTCAGCGATTAAACCTTTGAGCGCATTAATTTGTTTATCGTAACCTTCAGACGCGCCAGGCAACATAAAGTCTTCACCACTTGTTCCTAATGCAGCCATCGCGGGGTTATCGCCGTCCATACGTTCAAACGAATCTAGCGTTGGACCTGAACCGTCCATACCGCCTAATGCTAACTCTTTTGCTTCGGCACCTGAACTTACAAGGCTTTTAAATATGGGGCGAATAATCGCGAACACTACAATTAAGGCAACAACGACTGCCAAGGCTTTCCAAACAACTTCCCAAAACCATGCCTGTTCCCAGATCTCGGGTTCTACAAATTCTTCGATCTCTTGCGGCGCAAACGGAGTGTTGACGACGTTAACGCTGTCGCCGCGTGTTGCATCATATCCAACGGCGTTGCGCACAAGTAATGTTAGACGCTCAAGCTCTGCGTCGCTCCATTTTTGGAACGACACTTCCCCTGTTTCAGGATTGATGTTACGAATGTCATCCACTGCAACTGCAACAGTCAGACGTGAAACGCGCCCCTTTTGATGACGGGTGTAGCTCACCGTTCGGTCGACTTCATAATTTCGCGTTGCTTGCTTACGCAAATTAACAGGTGCTGCTTGCTCCGGCTGCGCAGCGCCCTCACCCGCTTCTTCAGGCACTTCTGCATTCACTGGCGGTTGATTAGCCAAAGCTCCTGGGATACCACCGTCGACACCATTTGCTTTTTGCTCATCCAGAGTCTGTTCGCTGCGTACCGCACCCATATCAGGATTGAACAACTCTTCTGCTTCTTCGATTTCTGTAAAGTCAACGTCAGCTGATACTTCAGAACGAAAACGACCAGAGCCTAGTACCGGATCAAGAATACTTGTGATTCGATTATTTAGAACCGACTCTATCTTGCGCGAGTATTCAAATTCACGAGAAACTCTTGCGTCTTCTTCCGTTTCGTTATTCTTAGAAAGCAAATTACCTCGCTGATCTACGACAGTCACGTCACTCTTCATCATCTCGGGTACGCTACCCGCAACGAGGTTAACGATTGCTTCAACCTGCTCTCTTGAAATACCACGCATAGCGGGAACTTCGATCAATACAGAGGCTGATGGTTTGCGTGAATCGCGAACGAAAACGGAACGCTTTGGAATTGCAAGATGGACACGTGCGTGTCGGATATTTCGGAAACTAGAAATCGTGCGTGAAAGCTCACCTTCTAGTCCGCGCTTAAAACGAGTCGACTCCATAAACTGGGAACTACCCAAACCTTGGTCTTGATCTAGTAGCTCATAACCTATCGATTGATCAGACGATATTCCGACAGCGGCCAATTTTATTTTTGCTTGATACAGTTGCTCTGACGCAACTAGAAGCACCCCACTCTGAGGGTCAACTTTAAAATCTATGCCATTTAAATTTAGTACCCGCGTCACTTCTTCCATATCTTGCGCTGCGATGTTTTGCATGGCGGGTTGGTAATTTGGCTCTTGTAACCAGAGGACTAACGCAAGACCTAGTGCAACACTGCCCGCCAAACCAATCATCAAACCAATTTGACGGAACAAACCTAGACGATTAACACCTGTCATTAGGTCGCTTTGTGCTGGATCAGCTACCATATCAGTAGATCCTTTACCTACTGTCGTTGCTGGTACGCTTGCTTCGCTCATATTTGCTGCCATGATATTGCTCTAATCCTACCTATTAAACCGGCATCTTCATGATATCTTCGTACGCTTTCACTACTTTGTTGCGTACCTGTGTTACAGCCTCAAACGCGACTGAAGCTTTCTGAGACTGGATCATTACCTGAGTGATGCTGACGTTTGGATCGCCTTGAGAATAAGCTGTTTGTAATGCGCTAGATTTCTGTTGTGCGTCATTTACCGAGTTGACAGCGTTAGATAACAAATCACTAAACTTCGGGATCTCATCAACCTTGTTAGTCGGGTTGATTTGAGTTGGAGAGACTTCTGGCTTTAACTGCTCTGCAGGTTGAATCTGCGCGCGAATGTTACGCATCTCTGCCAATACTTGTGAGATATCGGCTCGGCCAGTGACTGAATTGATTCCTGACATAGGCGCTCCCCTCTAGTTGAATGTCAATTTTTCGTTGTAAACAGTAATAGTTAGTGACAACAGCACAAATCAGGCCAAAACAATTACTGACTATTGAACATTTCTAGCAGGCAAAAAAATGGGGCCTAAATAGGCCCCGAATCAGCAGATTGACAAACTAAATTACTACTTAGCCATAGTGTTCGGTATCAAAAATCTGACACTTTTTTCTATGCTGCTAACTCTGACGCAATGTCGATGCCAAGTTCGCGCATTTGCGCTAATTTATAACGCAAGGTTCTCGGACTGATGCCTAATTTCTCGGCGGTTTGCTTCTTCTTGCCCCCTTCATCCTTGAGGGTATCGATAATAATTTGATATTCACGAAGTTTTAAATCTTTGCCTAGAGCACTGCTGTCGATATCCACGTTCAAGCTTTGTGGCGACGTTTGCTCCACTGTATTCTGACTATTCATCGACTCTGTCAAATTCTCGACAGTAGTTGGTTGAGGCTCATCGACGATAATGTGGCTATCGGAACTCAAATAATCGTCTGATGACGATATTCCTGGCATATCCAAAATCAAGTCTGAGGCTTTTATCACCCCGCCCTCTGCCAGGATCAAAGATCTCTGTACGGCGTTGTCGAGTTCACGAACGTTACCAGGCCAAGGATAATTCAATAACAAGGCTTTGCATTCATCGTTCAGTACAACCTTTCCTCGACGCATTTTCGCGGCATGCACTTCAAGCAATCGCTGAGCAATAGGTAGGATATCGTCTGGGCGCTCGCGAAGTGGTTTCCATGACATTGGGAATACACTTAAACGGTAAAACAAATCTTCTCGGAATTTCCCTTCGTCGACGTATGACTTCAAGGCACGGTTGGTCGTCGCAAGCACACGAACATCCAGTTTTATTGGTTTCTTACCACCAACGCGCTCTACTTCACGTTCTTGCAATACACGCAGCAACTTGGCCTGAAGCCCTAAATCCATCTCTGACACTTCATCAAGAAGCAGCGTACCGCCATTGGCTTGTTCAAATTTACCTGGAGAGCTGTTGTAAGCGCCGGTGAATGCACCTTTTTCATGGCCAAACAACATTGCTTCTAGCATGTTTTCAGGAATCGCCGCACAGTTGATTGCGACAAATGGCTTGTTTTTTCTTGGTGAATTCGCGTGAATGTATCGCGCCAATACTTCCTTACCCGTTCCACTCTCACCGGAAATCATGACAGTCGAATCGGTTTTCGCGACCTTGCGCGCAACCTTAAAAAACTCTTTGGTAAATTTAGCGTTTGCAACCGGCTCATCACTAATTTCAGGATTGCTGTTAGCACCAACTATTTTGTCGA
>NZ_LWFI01000124.1:0-936 GCF_001635735.1 Oleiphilus sp. HI0067 | reverse complement strand
TTGAACAACTAACACAAGCAAACAAAGGCCTATCGATCGACTTTCTTCTTTGCCCTGTGCGCCACTTGCTCGAGCTAAGAACGCGCTTGGCAGAACTCGAATTTAAGATGGTGAAAGAGTCGCTTGTTGAAGAGAATCGGCGTATTTATGAAGTGATGCTCATCAGCCAATCTGGACGCCATACCAGTGATTATCCAGCAATCAGTCATATCGGAGAGCAGATATGGCACTATGATTCAGAAGAAGAAAAACGGATCGCACTGAGGTACGCAAACCAAACGATCAAATACTATGAGAACAAGAATAAAAGCGCTCAAGCAGATGAACCGCTTAAGCACTTTAAACAGATCAAAACACGTTTGTGTTCGTAACTAGGACACTACTCCCATGCAGGAAATGGGTCTTCTAGCTCTGCCCAAAAGTCTTTGCCTTTTAACAGGTCATCTTCTGACAATAAGCAAGCATCTAAGGCATCAGTCATGGCCTGCTTATCTAAGCCTTGTCCGATGAACACGAGCTCTTGGCGCATATCACCAAATGGTTCTTCCCACATTTTTTCGATAGAAGCTAAATACTCTTCATCTTGCGGCCAGTTTTCTTTTNGCACAGCTTTCCAGAACATGCCCGCAAAACCATAACGCGCCATTCCGCCTGCTTGACTCCACTGTCCTGCAAACTGAGGTCGGGTCGCCAACCAGAAGAAACCTTTGGAACGAATTAAGTTTCCATACTGTTGAGTGTGGTGCAGAAAGTCGAAAAATTTCTTTGGATGAAAGGGTCTTCGAGCTTCATAGCTAAAACTACTAATGCCGTATTCTTCTGTCTCTGGAACATGCTCGCCGCGCATTTCTTTCAACCAACCGGGCGCCTGCTGTGCGCGCTCGAAGTCGAACAAGTTGGTATCAAGCACTTCGTTAATATCGACGTTGCCATGTG
>NZ_LWFI01000123.1:0-678 GCF_001635735.1 Oleiphilus sp. HI0067 | reverse complement strand
TCGTTTTACTGGTTGCGTGTAAGGTGCATGCTTAACAAGATCAGCATTTTCTTCCGCCTCTTGTTGTATCTCAACCATTGCTTGAACGAAGCCCTCTAATTCTTCGATCGACTCAGTTTCAGTCGGCTCGATTAAGAAACACTCAGGCACCAATAATGGGAAATAAGTGGTCGGCGCATGATAGCCTTTATCCAACAAGCGCTTCGCAAAATCCATAGCATTAACGCCCAAGCCTTTCGCTTGTTCGCTTAAGGTGATAATGAATTCATGCGTTGCACGACGCTCGGGATAAGCAAGCTTGAAACCAGCATCGGACATTAATTTCGCCATGTAATTAGCATTAAGCGTTGAATATTCACCAACACGATGCAAACCATCTCTACCCAGCAATACTGCGTACACATAAGCACGAAGCAAAATTCCAGCATTTCCCATAAAGGCACTCAAACGACCAATACTGTCTGGCAACTCGTCATCATCAATCCAAACGTACTGATCGTCTTTTTTGCCTGCAATCGGTGTTGGTAGGTACGGCAACAAACGTTCACCAACAGCAACAGGGCCAGCACCGGGACCGCCACCACCATGCGGCGTAGCGAAAGTTTTATGCAGGTTCATGTGCAAAACATCAAACCCCATATCTCCAGGGCGAACCTTACCTAAAATAGCATTCAAGTT
>NZ_LWFI01000122.1:0-844 GCF_001635735.1 Oleiphilus sp. HI0067 | reverse complement strand
TTTTTGTCCTGTTTAACTCGTATCTAATCAGTAGGAAAATGAAACCGAATTACGCTTCGATGATGCCGAAAATTTCGCTTTCAGCCATGATGAGAAGCTCTTCACCGTCAATTTTCACGGTATTTCCAGCGTATTGACCAAATACCACAGTATCGCCAGCTTTCACCGCCATCGCTTGCACACTACCGTTATCCAGTGCTTTACCAGCACCTACTGCAACTACTTCACCTTGTGAAGGTTTTTCGGTAGCGCTACCTGGAAGAACAATACCTCCAGCTGAAGTAGTTTCTTCTTCTTTACGACGTACAACAACGCGATCGTGTAATGGACGGATGTTCATCTCAATGCTTCTCCTAACAGGTTATCAATCCGATTTGATAAGTCTCTTTCGAGATATTTTTTTATGTTGGTCTTACGTCACTCTGATACGTAAGAAACGTGTGATGCTTAGATAGGGCCGCTCACTAGCTTTTCAAGCCCTCTCAAGAACTTTTTTTGAAAAACTTACTTTAACTGATCGCGTCGTTCATGAACTTCCTCGTATTCCGCGTCAATTGCATCATCAAAGCGATCAGATCTAGATTGCGAAGAATAAGTTGAATGAGAAAACTGAGTACCAGAAACGATCATCCTAGCCGCCACAAGCTTGGCTAATTGGCTTCTAAGACCAGGCGTCAACAGAGCAAAACCAATTGCATCTGTTACAAAACCTGGCGTTAACAATAGTGCTCCAGCAACCGCGAGCAACAGCCCTTCACCAATCTCTGAAACAGGCAGCGCCCCTTGCTGTGCTTTTGCTGTGCTCGAAGCAAGGTACTTAGCCCCTGCCTTTTTAGAAGATTCA
>NZ_LWFI01000121.1:0-804 GCF_001635735.1 Oleiphilus sp. HI0067 | reverse complement strand
AACATGGAGACCGAGCGAAGATTGGCTCATCCGAGGCGAACTGCATTACATAGACGGATGGTCTCGTTTATTTAACCGCGACAACATGAACATCAGTCGCAATCGATATTGGCACGCAGCCATGCTGCAAATTGCCTACCGCTGGTAAAAGGATCTACCGCATTGAAACAAACACAAAAACCACAATTTAGCATTACGTGGCAAGCTTTCGGCCTAACTAGCCTCGTACTAGCGGTGCTGTTTGTGTTTGTTTTATTGGTTCTCACTAATGCGACATCTAGCCAGTTCAACGTGGCGATGAATACAATCTTCGAGCGCAATCAAAAACAATTTCAAGCCTTGCTAGATGTCGAAGGCCAAAAGATATCGCAGCTGTCTTTATTCACCGCACGGAACCAAGGTCTCGCGAAGTTATTGGCAACTGAAAACAGTCAATCCATTGAAAATGCGCTATCTGATCTCAGCTGGAATCTGCAAATTGAATACGGCATCGATAAAGTCATGCTCTACGACGCACAAGGTTTTGAGCTTTCAACAACAGCCGAAATGAACGAGCAGATCTTCGCGCAATCAATTCTCAGAAAAGAACAGCATGACTGGCGACTGCAGTGCAATGCGCAGTGTTATGTTGTCGCTGGCGCCCCTATTCTTTACGAGGGCGATGTGGTGGGTGTCGTCGCGCTGAGCGAACCTTTGACCAATGTTCTTTTAAAGTTCTATCAGATTAACGAAATCAATACAGCCTTGTTATCTGAACGTTATGAACGTTACACCTATGTCGAGCATCTACCTGAATGGAGCCAT
>NZ_LWFI01000120.1:0-1013 GCF_001635735.1 Oleiphilus sp. HI0067 | reverse complement strand
CGCATCGAATGGCCGGTAACCGTCTTTGATGTAAGCGTTATAGGTGTCGATCAATACAATGTTGTTATTCACGACAATGCCCGCGAGTGCGATGATTCCGAGTCCTACCATAACTACGCCGAATGGTTGCGCGGTAATCAGCAAGCCAAGCAGTACACCGAAGGTTGAGAACACGATGGCACTCAGAACTAAGAAGCTCTGATAGAAGCTATTAAACTGAATCACTAAGATTAGAAGCATCAAGAAAATCGCGAGAATGAAAGCGGTTCCCAAGAAAGTCATTGTTTCTTGTTGGTCTTGCTGTTCACCTTTTAACTTGAAACGTACGTCAGGTTGAAAAGACTCTCCCTCAATTGAGGCAAAGAGTTCTTGGATCTTATCTGTCGGCAGAAGTCCTTCTTCCACTTCAGACTGCAAAAGAACCGCACGGCGGCTATCTGCACGTTTGATTGTGCCGGTTTTTGGAGCAGGTTTTAAGTGTACAAAGTTCCCAAGTGGAACCATTCCCACATTGGTTTGAATACGAAGGCTCTGCAAAGCTTCTAGTGTTCGTTTCTGAGATGGGAAGCGGATGTTGATATCGACTTCTTCATCAGTGTCATCTGGACGATATTCTGCAACCTTAACGCCATTAGTAAGAAGCTGGATGGCGGTACCAATTAATACGACATCTTCCCTCGAAGAAAGATAGGCCTCAAAATAAGAGTGGCTCACTTCAAAAAACTGACACCCTAAGTCGACGCCAAAAGCGATCTCGCCCGCCTTCAAACGTTTGGAGGAAACCCTCCCCCCAGATCCTCGCGCTTTATCAATAATCAATACTGACTTGCCTTCAGCCTGTAGTCGTCCTGCGATAAAAGCCCCTGCCATTCCAGCGCCAATAACGGCAAAGTCCCAGCGTTGAGAAAAAGGGGATGTTTTTTGATCCATAGTTAATCCGAAATTTAAGGATATGCGTAAAAAAAATTAGCAACGATTGCAGTACGTACTTTGCGGAGTATTAGATCGTTTTT
>NZ_LWFI01000119.1:0-821 GCF_001635735.1 Oleiphilus sp. HI0067 | reverse complement strand
GTGTTCGTCTTTGCTGGTCGGCGCGTCTGCTAATATCTGCATTGGCAATCTCAATGTTGGCGCGCACATCCGCTAACTCTTTTTGTGCTTCGCCACGAAACTCTTCGACAACCGCTCTTTTCTTCTGCTCAAGTCGCATCAGTTTGCTTTTGATCTGAGGGATGTCCGATTTGCTTCTACCTACTTCAAGATTTAGTTCAGAAATACGCTGATCGATATTCAACAACTCAATTGCCGGCACAGCTCCTTGTTTAACGAGCGGTGCATTAATTCGACGTTGCTCTTTGGATAAACGTAGTTGTTGTTGATAGCTGCGTAAGGCTTGATTAGCACTCGCGAGCTCTTGTTGCGCTTCTTCCATTTCCAGTTCAATAATGCGCAAATTACTGTTGTGCTCATTGAGTTGAATTTCGAGCAACTGGTTTTCAGCATCAATAAACTGCGGCGCTTTGTTATAGAGAGAATTGTGATAGACGGGGTCGGTAATATTCACGACAGCTTCGATTCGAGCCGCTTTGGCTAAGGCTGCTAGGTATTCCGTTTCAGATTGAATAAGATTCGCCGATGCCTGTGTATCATCTAAGACAAGCAATACCGCACCTTTTTCCACAAGTTGGCCATCGCGTACCATCACTTCTTCAAGAATGCCGCCCTCAAGGTTCTGAATCTTTTGAATGCTTGCCGATGGAATCGCCTTCGCTTCACCACGAATAATTTCATCCATATTGGTTAATGCAGCCCACACTAGTGCAATCACAAAAACTGCACTTAAGGCATACAGAATCCATGCACTGACTTTAGGTCGTTGGTGCAAACTCGCA
>NZ_LWFI01000118.1:0-822 GCF_001635735.1 Oleiphilus sp. HI0067 | reverse complement strand
ACTTGCAAGCGCGTATTCATTTCAAGGAAGTAGAAGTTTTTCTCTGCGTCGACCAGGAACTCAACTGTACCAGCACCCACATAGTTACACGCTTTGGCAGCTTGCACAGCGGCTTCACCCATACGCTTACGAAGCTCTGGATCGACGAACGGAGAGGGGGCTTCCTCCACGACTTTTTGGTGGCGGCGTTGAATCGAACAATCACGTTCACCCAAGTACACGGCATTGCCATGTTGATCGGCAAACACTTGGATCTCGATATGGCGTGGGCTAATGACCGCGCGTTCAAGAATAAGTTCGCCACTGCCGAACGCATTTTCTGCTTCTGATTTGGCGGTGTTGATTTGTGATTCGAGCTCGCTCTCTTCATGAACCAGGCGCATCCCGCGGCCGCCACCACCTGCTGAGGCTTTGACCATTAACGGAAAACCAATACGCTTGGCTTCGCTTAGAAGAGTGTCTAGGTTTTGATCGCTACCTTCATACCCAGGAATACACGGAACGCCTGCTTCAATCATTGCGATTTTAGAAAGACGTTTGCTGCCCATCAATTCGATGGCAGGAGCTGGTGGTCCAATAAATACGATGCCTGCATCAGCACAAGCTTGAGAAAAGTCACAGTTCTCAGACAAGAAACCATAACCGGGATGAACAGCTCCTGCGCCTGTGCGTTTCGCCGCATCCACGATTTTGTTAGCGACTAAATAAGATTCTCCAACAGACGCTGGACCAATACATACCGCCTCATCAGCAGCGAGGACGTGTGGTGCGCCACTATCGGCCTCACTGTATACCGCTACAGTTTCAAACCCTAAATCTTTT
>NZ_LWFI01000117.1:0-917 GCF_001635735.1 Oleiphilus sp. HI0067 | reverse complement strand
CAATCTGGTTCTGTGCATATAGGGGGCCTGGACATTCGCAGATATGCCGCGTCTGAGTACCGCTCTTCGATTGCCTATCTGTCTGAAGAACCCCAGATTCTAACAGCCTCTCTTCGTGACAATTTACTGGTCGCTTCGGTTAATTCGAGTGATGGGCGATTGCGGCAGGCATGTGAAAAAATGGGATTGTTTGACGATGATCAGCTACTTCCTGAAGGTCTTGACACTCCGATGGGTGGAGAGCGCCAATACCCCGCAAGTTTCACCAAAAAGATAGGGTTAATTCGTCTTTTTCTTAGAGATGCGAGTTTGATTATCCTTGATGAGCCTAGTCGTAACCTTGACGAGTATTCTGTCGGGTATTTGATGGATTACATCAAATCAAAAACGTCTGAAGCAACAATGATTATTGTCTCCACTCATCCTTATATCCGAAGGTTGGGGCAGCACGAAGTTCTCATGGAAAACGGTCGTGTGCAGGAAATTAAACGTTTGAATTCTGGTGATTTTGTGTAAGGAGATGGCAATGAAGAACCTTTATCAGTCAATTAGCCGAGCATATGGAAAAAATAGCGAGCAAACCTTGCTCTACAGTTCTGAATTTGACAAAGAGAATCCGGGGAAGATGTTCACCCTCGCCCCAAAATTGATTTTAGTGACTTTAGTGTTGTTATTACTCTGGGCTTCGATCGCGCAGGTTATCGAGGTAACTCGCGCCAACGGCAAGTTGGTGCCTTCAGACTCAATCGTACAGATCCAGCACCAGAACTCTGCTGAGGTCATTGAGGTCGCCGTTGCAGAAGGAGATTTAGTAGAGCAGGGAGACGTACTTTTTATGCTCGATCCAGTATTGATGGCTTCGGAATTGTCTCAGTTGCGTGCACGGCATGCTTTTTTATCGATAGAGTCTGAGCGGT
>NZ_LWFI01000116.1:0-638 GCF_001635735.1 Oleiphilus sp. HI0067 | reverse complement strand
ATCGACGCGATGTTTTTGCATAATTCCACGACACCACTGCGAACAAGGGGCTCTCCACCTGTTAAACGGATCTTCTGAACGCCAAGCTCAACAAACGCACGCGCAAGAAGGTGCATTTCTTCAAGACTCAAGACTTCACTGCGTGGAACAAATGTCATCTCTTCATCCATGCAGTAAACACAGCGAAAATCACAACGGTCAGTAACTGACAAACGCAAATAGTTAATCTTTCGTCCAAAAGGATCAACTAGCGCTGTATTCGTTTGATTAGTCTGAGTCATAGATTGTCTCTAGTTTCGAACCGTCGTGTGTTTTAATGCCATTACTGGCAGTGCATTTAATTGTCTGCGTAGTAACTGCCGCTCTTACCGCCATGCTTTTCTAACAATCGAACGCCATTAACTTGCATCGCTTTATCAACAGCTTTACACATGTCATAAACAGTCAGCGCAGCAACGCTAACAGCTGTCAACGCTTCCATCTCAACACCTGTCTGCGCATTCAACTTACATGTACTAACAATGCGTAAGCGCGCCGAATCGTTGACGTCTTGCGGCTCAAAATCAATGCTCACAGCACTTAAATTTAAACCATGGCACAAGGGGACAAGTTCAGAACACTTTTTAGCTGCCATAATA
>NZ_LWFI01000115.1:0-561 GCF_001635735.1 Oleiphilus sp. HI0067 | reverse complement strand
AAGAGCATCAAGAGACATTCCACAACAATGTCTTATCGCGTTTTGAGCGTTCAAATGATCTAGCTATTGTGACTGACGAAAAACGCTATTGTGCGCCGCTCACTGTCGTTGAAAATTACCCAATTGATGAAAACGATGGTATTGAAAATAAAACACACATCGTGATGTCTTGGTTGCTCGATCACAGCTTTGATTTAGAAAGCAATCTTGAAGCGCACTTGTTGTCGAACGTGTTGTTCGAGAACTCTGCAGCGCCATTGCAGAAAGCACTCGAGCAAACTGAACTAGGGCAGGCACCATCACCGTTGTGTGGACTTGAAGACTCTAATAAAGAAATGTTGTTTGCTTGTGGCATTGAGGGAAGCGAGCCGGAGCGCGTCGCAGAGTTCGAAAAGCTTGTGATTTCTGTTCTCGAAGATGTGGCACAGAACGGTGTTCCGCAAGAGCGACTAGAGGCTGTTCTTCATCAGTTAGAACTGAGTCAGCGAGAGATCTCTGGTGATAGCTACCCATATGGTCTGCAGTTGATTTTGGCAGGGTTGTCGCCGATGTTGCATGGCG
>NZ_LWFI01000114.1:0-11324 GCF_001635735.1 Oleiphilus sp. HI0067 | reverse complement strand
AATTAGGTGTTAACTTCTCGCTTATTTCCAACCCTTTTGAAGGGTCTTCCCTCAAGCGAGGCGCGAATTATATAGATCTTAATTCGCCGGTCAACTACTTTTTTTGATCTTTCTGATTTTATTTTTGAGCTCGTTTTCAACACTTAAATAAGCAACAAAAACTTCTCAAAAATCACCAGAAACAAAGATCAAAAATTACGCTAGAAGACCTTCACTTCTCACCTCAATTTCGACTCCCTTAGGTGCCTCCCTCAAAGCGAGCGAGCATTTTAAATATCTCGCTTTGGATAGCAAGTGTTTTTCTTAAAAGTTTCGATCATCATTTAAAGTCACTATTTACCCACGAGCAAGCCAACCAAACCACTAGCATTTAGAAATATGATCAACCCTCATTCACGATTGTTTTAAGTTCTCTTCTATGTTTCCGCACCAGTTAGCAGCATATTTACACCTCAGTCTCTAAACTTCTGTTAATGCGCACAAAAATAACGCACACGATATCGATTTAATTAGCGAGTAGCCCCATATAAAGGAGCGCGTTCTTTTATCTTCTGTTCTTACTTTCGACAAAGCATTGAAGATCGCAAGTTTACTTCAGAACTTAGATATTGATGGCAATCCTGATAACGGAATCAACCTAGGTAATGCTGACCAAGAATTAGAAGATAGCCGACTCGACATCTGCGCATTCAAGGCCACAGACTTTGCTGCCTCGTCCAATATCGCTAGCATAAGAGAGCAACTCGGACTTACAGGGCCTGTTCGCTCATTGCAGCGAAATGTCGCCCATTTATACGATAGTCTCGGGATTGAAGTTCAAGCAGACAATATCGCTCAAAGTGCTCAAAAATCAGGGAGCACCCAAACGCAAAATACCTATTTTGAATACGATGATAGCGGCCGGCTAATCTCCGAACGAACAGAAAACCAGTCAGGCGGCGAAGATTTTGTTGTTTCTTACTCATATGATGAAGATGGTCGTATTGAAGAGAAGACCAATACACGCCAACAACTCCTCGAAACATTTACCTACTCTGACTCGGGGAAAATAACTTCACGAAACGCGTTCCGAGACAATGGCTCAGACTCAAGTGAATCCTACACCTATAAGAATGACGAACTGGTTTCATTTTCATACGACGACGGCAATGATGGAAGTATCGATAAACTGACGTTGTATGATCGCTCTGTTGCTAATCAAGTTACGACACGTATATACAACAACGGCGATTCTTCAAGTACTCCTAGCACAGTCATCGAAGAGACTTATTTCCCTGACGACTTGCTTGCCGTTTACTCTGATGACAAAAACAATGATGGGACACCCGATTTAATCGTGTCTTACAGCTATGACGCACAGGAAAATAAATCAGTATTCAGCGTTCCGATTAATGACCAAGGAAGCGAAACGAGCTACGACGAATTCGAATACTCTGGCGACTTATTCATCAAATACATCAAATATCTCAATGGCCAGATTGTTTACCAAGAACGTTATACGTATGACTAGAACAACAATCGCACGAGTGTCGATAAAGATATGAATGGTGATGGTTTGTTTGACCAATTCGCTCAATATCGCTATGACTCCTCGGGCAACAGAATATCCTCGGCTGAAGATTTCAACGGCAACGGCATCGCCGATAAATATTGGTCTAAATCCTTTGAAACGACCAGCCTCTCTAACCCATGGGATGCAATATTTGGGCAGTTTTAACGCATCACGAATAGCGCTTTACAAAATTAATGTAGAGCGAAGATGCTTAAACTTCCCTATCCTTTCTATTCTTTGTAGTATTGACGTGTTAGGGCGCGGCTTTCGTCGTATCTAAAGTCCCCTTATGAAACAATTAAGACTGAAGCGAATTTTTCGCACATTTCAAGGAACAATAAATGAGTTCAAATAAGAAATTCCTAAAATTAGGCGCTGCAGCATTGCTTGCAGGTGCAGCAAGTGTCGCAAGTGCTGAAACAATCAAAATTGCTTTAGCAGGACCAGTAACAGGACCCGTTGCTCAATACGGCGATATGCAAATGATCGGCTCAAAAATGGCGATCCAAAAGATCAATGAAGCTGGCGGCGTAAATGGCGCTCAACTAGAAGGAATTGTATACGACGACGCATGTGATCCAAAGCAAGCTGTTGCGGTTGCTAACAAAGTAGTTAATGACGGTATCAGCTTCGTAGTTGGTCACTTATGCTCAAGCTCTACTCAACCGGCTTCAGACGTTTATGAAGACGAAGGTATTTTGATGGTAACAGCGGCGTCTACAAGCCCTGACATCACTACACGTGGTTACCAAATGGTTTTCCGTACGATTGGCCTAGATAGCCACCAGGGACCAGTAGCAGGCAACTACATTGCTGACAAAATCAAGCCTAGCAACGTTGCGATCATTCACGACAAGCAACAATATGGCGAAGGCATTGCTACTTCAGTAAAAACAACGCTAGAAGAAAAAGGCGTTAATGTCGTTATGTTTGAAGGTATTACTTCTGGCGACAAAGACTTCTCTTCACTTATTGCAAAACTTCAAAAAGCAAATGTCGACTTCGTCTACTACGGCGGCTACCATCCAGAGCTTGGTCTAATTTTGCGTCAATCAGCTGAAAAAGGCTTTAAAGCACAATTTATGGGTCCAGAAGGTGTTGGTAACAATGATATCAATGCAATTGCAGGTCCTGCGTCTGAAGGTTTGCTAGTAACACTTCCACCAAGCTTCGACAAAAACCCAGCAAACGCAGACTTGGTTAAGTCTTTTGTTGACGTGGGTCAGGACGCAAGCGGTGCGTTCGTATTGACAGCTTACTCAGCGGTTCAAGTACTTGCAGATGCAATGGTCAAAACAGGCGGTACTGACACTGACGCAATGCAGAAAGCAATGCGTGAAATGACTTTCAGCACGCCAACAGGTGATATCCAGTTTGACGAGAAAGGCGATCTTAAGCAGTTCGACTTTGTTGTTTACAACTGGCACCAAGATGGCTCAAAAACTGAAGCCAAGTAAACACAAGTAGTTAGAGTAATTAGAACACCTGCTCTCTACTGAGAGTGGGTGTTTTTTTTGGTAACAAGGTAGGGATAGATGCTAGAAGCATTCTTATATTTCATACAACAAATACTCAATGGACTGACGATTGGTAGTACTTATGCGTTAATCGCGATCGGTTACACCATGGTTTACGGCATTATTGGCATGATCAACTTCGCGCATGGTGAAGTGTACATGATCGGCACCTATGTCAGCTTTGTCGTGATAGCAGGACTAACGATGTTAGGCATCGAATATGTTCCTATTATTATCCTCGCTGCACTCACAATAGCCATTATTGTATCGAGTTCTTTCGGCTGGGCGATTGAAAGAACAGCATATAGACCTCTGCGCGGAGCGAATCGATTAATTCCTTTAATCTCTGCAATTGGTATGTCTATCTTTCTACAAAACTTTGTAGTGAATGCGCAAGGCGCTCGCGATGTTGCGATTCCTCCTATGATTAGTGGCGGTTGGACTTTCGGTACTGAAAACTTCCAAGCATCTCTGTCTTACATGCAGCTGATTATTTTTATAGCGACATTTATCTGCATGTCGGCACTCACATTATTTATTTCTAAGTCACGAATGGGACGAGCATGTCGCGCTGTTGCTGAAGACATCAAGATGGCAAATCTGCTTGGCATTAATACTAACCGAGTGATCTCTGCAACATTTGTCATTGGCGCTTCTTTAGCGGCTGTCGCGGGCTTATTACTTGGCCTTTATTACGGCGTTGCCAATCCACATATTGGTTTTATTGCCGGACTGAAAGCATTTACCGCAGCGGTACTTGGTGGCATTGGGAGCATTCCTGGCGCTATGCTCGGCGGAATTATTCTAGGTTTAACGGAAAGCTTAACTGCAGCGTATATTAGCTCAGAATGGAAAGACGCCGTGTCATTTAGTCTTCTCGTTCTAATCCTCTTATTTAAGCCGACTGGCTTACTAGGCAAACAAGAGGTTGAGAAAGTCTAATGAAATCGAATTTCAGTCATGCAGTATTTACTGCAATCATCACCTTAATCGTGTCCTTCCCTTTACTGGGCCTCAACTTGGTTACAGGCGGCACTTCAATGTCTATTGAAGGTGCGGGGCCAACGACTTGGATGTATATCGGTGCTGCCGTTGCGATCGTATTTTTCTTCCAATTATTCAGAGACCAGTTCACTGGATTATTTAGCCACATTCCTAAACCAAGTTTTAATACCGGTTATCAATCACTAGAACCGGCGAAGAAAGCAAAATTAGAAAACTGGTTTACTTTCGCAATCATTTTGATCGCGCTAGTTTGGCCGTTTATGGTGAGCCGTGGCTCTATCGACCTCGCAACTCTGGTACTTATCTATGTGATGTTAGGCCTTGGCTTGAACATCGTTGTCGGCCTAGCGGGCTTGTTAGACTTAGGCTACGTAGCATTCTACGCAGTGGGTGCATACAGCTATGCCCTACTATCTCTGTATTACGACATCTCATTCTGGTTGGCATTGCCGATTGCTGGGATCATGGCCGCTTTGTTTGGCTTCTTACTGGGCTTTCCAGTACTACGCTTGCGCGGAGACTACTTGGCCATTGTAACTCTTGGGTTTGGCGAGATTATCCGTATCTTCCTTCTCAATGCTACATCCCTAACGGGTGGTCCGAATGGTATTGGAGGCATTGATAAACCGACACTCTTCGGTATGGAATTTGGACGCCGCGTAAAAGAAGACGGCAATACACTATTCCATGAAGTCATGGGAATCTCTTACGATTCAACGTACAAAGTTATCTTCCTTTATTTGTTAGCGCTTATCCTTGTCGTCATCACCGTCTTCGTGATCCGTCGACTTGTTCGAATGCCAGTTGGCCGAGCTTGGGAAGCATTGCGCGAAGATGAAATAGCCTGTCGTTCATTAGGTATGAATCGCACCGCGATCAAGCTTTCAGCATTTACAATCGGTGCTGCGTTTGCAGGATTTGCCGGTTGTTTCTTTGCCGCGCGCCAAGGCTTCATCTCTCCAGAGTCATTCACGTTTATTGAATCAGCCATTATCTTGGCGATTGTTGTTCTCGGTGGAATGGGCTCACAAATGGGCGTTATCCTCGCTGCAATTGCAATGACAGTACTGCCAGAGCTAGCTCGTGAATTCCAAGAATACCGAATGTTGATGTTCGGCTTAATGATGGTTCTTATGATGGTATGGCGACCACAAGGTTTGCTTCCTTCAAAACGTCCACACTTGGAGTTAGCAGATGACAAATAAGACACTACTAAACGTATCTGATCTCAGAATGCAGTTTGGCGGACTCGTTGCCGTCAACGGTGTAAACCTGCGTGTTGAAGAGGGTCAAATCGTATCAATCATTGGTCCTAATGGTGCTGGGAAAACAACCGTTTTTAACTGCTTAAGTGGCTTTTATACGCCTACTTCGGGGGTTGTTGAATTTATGGGAGAAGAAATCCAAAAGCTTCCTGATTTCAAAATCTCTCTAAAAGGCATGGTCCGCACCTTCCAACATGTTCGTTTATTTAACGAAATGACCGTGGTTGAGAATTTGTTAGTTGCCCAGCATCGACACTCAAATACCAACCTACTCTCAGGTTTATTCAATACGCCTGCTTATAAGAAGTCTGAAGAACGTGCGATGCACCGCGCGAGATACTGGCTCGACAAAGTGGGGCTGACCGATGTCGCTAACCGCGAGGCGGGCAACTTGTCTTACGGCCAACAGCGCAGACTAGAAATAGCACGCTGCATGGTAACCGAACCGAAGCTGCTTCTACTTGATGAACCTGCGGCTGGCCTAAACCCGAAAGAAACGAAAGACCTAGATAATCTAATTGTTTCGCTCAAAGAAGATTACCACGTATCGGTATTGCTAATTGAGCACGACATGAATCTCGTAATGGGTATTTCAGACAACATTTACGTTATCAATCAAGGAACTCCTCTTGCCTCTGGTACTCCAGAAGAGATCAAAGGAAATCCAGACGTAATCAAAGCATATTTGGGAGAGGTTTGATGTTAGTACTCGATAATGTCCATACCTACTACGGAAAGATTCAAGCACTTAAAGGCGTTTCGTTGAACGTCGATAAGGGTGAAATCGTCACACTAATTGGTGCTAACGGTGCAGGTAAATCTACCCTACTGATGACAGTGTGTGGAGACCCTCGCGCGAGCCAGGGGCGTATTGAATTTGAAGGCAAAGACATATCCAAGACAGATACTGCTGAAATAATGAGAAGCGGCCTTGCCGTTGTTCCAGAAGGTCGCCGTATCTTTTCTGGGCTGACGGTGGAAGAGAATCTACACATGGGTGGTTTTTTCGAGACAAATGAAAGTATCGAAGAGTCTCTCGAGTATGTGTTTGGGTTATTTCCTCGTCTGAAAGAACGCTTTCAACAACGTGGTGGAACCATGTCTGGCGGCGAGCAGCAGATGCTAGCTATCGGCCGAGCACTAATGAGCAAGCCAAAAATGCTCTTTTTGGACGAACCCTCGCTCGGACTGGCCCCTATCATCATTAACCAAATTTTTGAGATTATTGAACAGTTACGCGAGCAAGGCATGACTATCTTTTTAGTCGAGCAAAACGCGAACCAAGCACTTAAGCTTGCTGACCGTGGCTATGTTCTCGAAAACGGCAGTATTGTATTGCAAGACACTGGTGACAACCTGTTGGTCAATGATGAAGTGAAAAAAGCCTATTTAGGCGGATAAACACTCGAAGTAAAGCAGCTCACTGAGCTGCTTTTTTTTCGTCAGCTCGATACCGTTGCTCAACATAAGACGGATGCCTTACAAAGATCGACAGATCTTTATAGCGATATGCATCTTTAAACATATCAATGAACTCATCTAAGTTGAGTCTTAATGGATTAAGTGTCGTGGGCTGTCGAAACGCAACGCCGTACTTTAGTTTTCCTGCTTCAGTCTCATCCCTAAACGTACCAAACAATCTATCCCAGATAATAAACACTCCGCCAAAATTGGTATCCACCTGCTTTTCGTTACAGCCATGATGAACTCGATGATGTGACGGAGTATTAAGGACCCATTCTAAAGGCCCCAAACGTTTGACCGTTTCAGTATGCAAGAAAAACTGATAAGCGAGGTTTGCTTCGATCGCTAGAATCACCCAATCTTTTTCAAAGCCAATTAGCGCTAAAGGCAGCCACCAAAACACCCAACCAAAGTTAAGATCTAACAAGAAGTTTTGTCGCAAAGCTGTTGAAAAATTTAGATTTTTTGATGTGTGATGGGTCGCATGTACCGACCACATCCAGCGTACTTTGTGCATCAAAAAATGATATGCATAGAAAAAGAAATCGACAGCCAAAAACAAAAAAACAAGACTAAAAGCTGTCACATCTGGAGAATACTGAAACCCGTACTCACGTACATAGTCATAAAAAACTTGGATGAAAAGCGCGATAGCAATACCGTCAACGACTTTATACATAGCACCCGTCGTCATATTACTTAGTGTCTCCTTCCAGTGATATGACTGACGATTTTGTCGCGACAGAACCCACATTTCAATACCAATCACGCTCAAAAATATAGAGCCAAATATCGCAATAAACATCAACGCATGAATTACATCATCCATCTTCGTTCCTTCTTTTTATTTTATATTGTCTCTCACAGTACTAGTTTTCGTAGGCTTCTCGCAAGGTATCGGCGAGAACCTCTAAGCCTCTTTTCACTTTCTCTTTATCCTGAGAATATGTAACTCGAAGACATTCGCGGCTATGTCGCCATTCGTTTTTGTCTTTATCACTTAAACCCGGGAAGAAATGATGGCCAGAAACAACTAAAACACCACGTTGCTTTAAGCGCTCATACAGATTTTGACTATCGACGGGACAACCCTCCATCCAAACCCATAAAAACATGGCTCCTTCGACCTTGTGGAGCGACACAGGTAAATCACGACATAGCGTTTTGAAGTAATCTTCAGCCCAAACAGCTTTCTCAGCATAATAGGGTTTTACGTGATTCTGACTCAGCGACAATATTTCGCCCGATTTCACCAGCTCATGTGCCAGCATCGGGCCAAAGCTCCCAGTTGAAAGGTTCATCACCGCATTCATTCCGGACAAGTTCTCTATGATGTCTTCGCGCGCGACAACGATACCTGTACGAACAGCCGGCAAGCCCAATTTTGAGAGACTTAAACAAACAACCGTATTGTCATTCCAGTGAGGTGTTACCTCTTCAAAAATTAGATCTGGAAACGGCGTACCGTATGCTCCGTCGATAATAAAAGGCACGTCATTTTGTTTTGCAAGCTGATCCAACCTTGCCACTTCTTTATCGGTCAGGACGTTACCGGTTGGATTAGTTGGCCGCGACACACAGATCGCACCAACGCCTTTATCAATTTCTAAGGAATCGAAATCGACTTTATATTTGAATGTCTGTTGATCAATGCGTTCAATATTTGGTTTAAACGCCCGGAATAAATGATCGTTTAAGCCAGCGTCACTGTACCCGATATATTCTGGAGCAAGTGGCAGCAATATTTGCTTATTATCATCCTTGTTAAAACGCCCACCAAACATATTGAACAACATGAAAAATGCGGCCTGACTGCCGTTTGTCAACGCGATGTTTTTGCGACTAACTGGCCACTGATATTCACGACGCAATAAGTCTGCAATGGCACCAATAAAGTCAATTTCACCTTGTGGCGGATCGTAAATTCCGATCAATCGGCGAAAGGCATCAGGACTGTTCGCCAACTCGGCTAAACGATCACGAAACAGTTCTTCGACGACAGGTATATGAGCCGGATTACCACCTCCCATCATGATCATATCAGACCCAGAATTTAAAGCGTTCCCAAGGTCTTCCATTAATCCTGTAATACCCGATTCACCACCTAATTTGTTGCCAAAATTTGAAAATCTAGCCATTACTTATTACTCGCCGTATTCGTCAAAAACATTGTTATCCATGTACTCACTAAACGCTCATCCGTCGTTTTCTGAAGCGAAGCCATAGCCTGCTTGTATAAATCAGGCGGATATAAAGACTCTCTTAACGACATCAGTTGCTGACTATAATCAACCGTAAATTCTGGATGCCCTTGAAACCCTAACACCCTACCCGGAATGCAAAATGCAGCATTTGGGCAAAAATCACTCCCGTAAAGACGCACCGCAGTCGGCGGCAGACACACGACTTGATCTTGATGACTGTACAACAAGGTGATTGACTCAGGCATATTTTGAAAAAAATCTTGCTGCGTTTGACGGCTATGCGTCATCGCACCAATCCCCCAACCTTTGTCTGATTTTATAGCTTCGCCGCCAAGCACATCGGCAAGTAACTGATGACCGAAACACACTCCAACCATTGGAATATGCATATCATAGATCTCAGATACACAGCGGCGTAAAGGTTCTCGCCAAGCAACTAAGTCATACACACCTGTTTTGCTACCCGTCACTAAGTATGCCTGACACTCAGATACATCTTTCGGTAAGTCACCATCGCAAACTTTATAAATACGAATCTGGTTTATATTTTCATTCGGTGCTATTTGCCTGATCAGGTTTTCAAACATCGCGCCATAGCTGTCGAACTCTTCACGTAACTCTGGTGCGATTTCGTCGCAATCTAAGATTCCTAATACCACTTAAACTCTCTCTGCCTTACCAAAATTTACTGATAGAAACCCAAGCTAGGTCTCAATACTAAATTGATGTTACCTACTAACTTCCCTAGTCTAAACTTATCGCATCATTGAAAGAGGAATATAAAATCATGTCCACCACAATTCGCGAAGTCTTACTTCAATCTCGTCTACTCATCGCGGCTATTTTACTAGCACTTATATCCATCACAGCCCAAGCGAGCGACGATAATGTTATTAGCGTTTCTGCTACTGGCAAAGTGAATGTCACGCCAGACATCGCTAAGTTTGTCTTACTCGTTGAAAAAACAGCTCCCATCGCATCAAAAGCAAAACAGCTTACAAATGATTCCGTTAGTCAGCTTCTCAGTAACTTTAAACGATACAACATCGATAAAGACACTATCGATAGCGGCCAAATTAGCGTATCACCTACCTATAACTATGATGACGGCAAACAAAGTTTGACGGGTTATCGAGTGGTCCGCACGGTACTCTTTGAGCTCAATAACTTGAACCAGTTTGAATCCATTCTTAACGACATCACCGAGTCAGGCGTTACACATATACAATCAATTTCATTCGATACAAAAGATCGAAAGTCAGCACATACCTTCGCTTTAAAAGACGCTGCACAAAAAGCACGCGAAGCAGCGCTTACGATAGCGGAATCTTTCCGCGTAAAGCTTGGCAAGCTCGCACATGTTGAACACAACATGGATCAACAAAGAAATGTGCGCCCGATGCGTGCGATGGCATTCAGTGCCGACGCAGCGGAGTCGTCTAATAGCAGCTATGAAATCAAAGACATCGAAATTCGCGCACACATCATCGCTAGTTTTTTGATCAAATAACGGAGTCTTCTGACGTTTGCCCCGTATTCGCGGGGCTCGCAAGAATCAACTTGTAATAAAACAAGAATAAGCCCGATAAAATTAAGGCAGTGCCGCAAATCACATTCACCCCAATCGATTCATTATTAATTTGAGCTCCTAACATCAATGCAAGCGCAGGTGTAAGTAATGTCATCATTGCCACAGAAGACGCACCAGCCTCTTTCAACAAGTAAAAGTAAGCGCAAAAGCCAAGCAATGAACCAAAAATAGCCAAGTAAATGATCGCGTGAACCGAACGACTATTAATATCAAACATCGGTAAATCACCATCCAGAAGTAGCCAAGCGATAAAGAACAGAGGCAAAGACACCAATAAACTTGCAACTGTCGTGGATAAGGGATGGCCTTTAAATCCAATCTTTTGGACCTTCACTCCGCTATAGCTGTAGAGAACCACTCCGCTAAGCAATAAGGCAATCCCCAACAATCCGTTTTGTGATAACGAAATCGTATCAACAGAAACAAGAATTAGACCAAACAAGGCCATTATAAATGCGATGATTTTGTGCTTCTGAAAGTTGTCTTCACCAAGCATAAAAAAGGCAAAAATAGCCGATATCATTGGCGATAAGGCAAACAATACCGATATCAAACCGGACGGAATATACTGAGCAGCACTATACACACAAAGCATTGCTCCTGCGATACCTAACTGAGCATATGAATAGGTCGCGATAGAATGTTTTGTCCATACAATGCGTACACGTAAAATCGCCAATAGAAGTAGCCCTACGATCACAGCTAATGCCATTCGCAGTCCAAGGG
>NZ_LWFI01000113.1:0-22130 GCF_001635735.1 Oleiphilus sp. HI0067 | reverse complement strand
ATTATTAAAACTATTAGTCTTAACAATAAATAAGCAAACAGATTAAGTTTGCCTTTGGAGATGTCCCTTATGAAACTAATCACTGCAGTGATTAAGCCATTTAAGTTAGAAGACGTTCGCACCGCTTTAACTGACATTGGCTTAGCGGGTATGACCATCACAGAAGTCAAAGGATTTGGCCGTCAAAAAGGCCACACGGAATTATACCGTGGTGCTGAGTACGTGATCGATTTTGTGCCTAAATTAAAAATTGAGCTAGCTGTTGCGAACGATATTGTTGATCAAGCGGTTGAAGCCATTTGCAAATCTGCAAACAGCGGAAAAATCGGCGACGGCAAAATTTTCGTTAGCGATCTAGAGCAAGCGGTTCGCATTCGTACTGGTGAAACAGGCGACGACGCACTCTAGAAAATAACAATAAGCCTTAAGTTTCAAAAAATAGACGTCATACAAAAACATAACCGGCGGTATTTTTAGAAATGGCTCTCTTACCTTTGTAAGAAACAATTAGCTCAGGAAATAACATGTTTAAACTATTTGTTTTGGTAGCTTCAATGCTGCCGGCTTTCGCGTACGCGGAAGATGCTCTTGTTGGTGCTGATACAGCGTGGATCTTAACGGCTACAGCACTCGTTCTTTTCATGACCATCCCTGGTCTTTCTCTTTTTTACGCAGGACTTGTACGCAGCAAAAACGTTTTGTCTATATTGATGCAATGTTTTGCTCTAACTTGCTTAATGTCTGTGCTCTGGTACGTGGTAGGTTATTCACTCGCATTTAGCGATGGTAATAGCTTCGTTGGAGGCCTAAGCAATCTGTTCATGGCAGAAGTAACGAAAGACTCACTATCAGGTACCATTCCAGAAGGTTTGTTTGCAGCATTTCAAATGACTTTTGCTGTCATCACACCTGCACTGATTGTTGGTGCCTTTGCTGAACGTATGAAGTTTTCATCAATGCTTCTATTCAGCAGCATCTGGTTGTTAGCTGTTTATGCACCAGTTTGCCACTGGGTATGGGGCGGCGGTTGGTTGAGCGATCTAGGCGTTCTAGATTTCGCTGGCGGCATTGTTGTTCACATCACGGCAGGTGTAGCGGCGCTTGTTGCAGCGCTTGTGATTGGCAATCGTCGTAACTGGCCACAAACTGCGATGCCTCCGCACAACATGACAATGACTGTTACAGGTGCAGGCATGCTTTGGGTTGGCTGGTTCGGCTTTAACGCGGGTTCAGCGCTTGGCGCAAACGAAGACGCGGCGATGGCTCTTATCGCAACACACCTATCTGCAGCAATGGGCTCTTTAGCGTGGATGGCATGCGAATGGAAAAAGTTCGGCAAGCCATCGGTTCTTGGAATCGTAACCGGTATGGTCGCGGGACTTGGTACTATCACACCAGCATCTGGATCTGTCAGCCCTGCAGCAGCAATTGTAATTGGTTTGTGTGCAGGTGTTGTATGTTTCTACGCAACCATCTTCATCAAACAAAAACTTAAAATTGACGACTCTCTCGATGTATTCCCAGTGCACGGCGTCGGCGGTATTTTAGGTACTCTTCTCGTTGGTATCTTCGCTGCGGGAGAACTTGGCGCATTTAGTGGCTATGGTTTCGGTGGCGACAACAGCTCAATCGGCGAGCAGGTAACAGCTCAGCTAATCGGCATTGGTAGCACAATCGCATACACGGCAATCGTAACGTGGGTCATTCTGAGGCTTGTCGATGCAATGACGGGCTTACGCGTTGACGAAGAAGACGAGTATCGCGGTCTAGATCTAGCTCTTCACGAAGAAAAAGGCTACGACCTGTAGAAAGCTAACAGAGGCCAGAGTAAAAGTACTCTGACCTCTGTTTTAACAAAAAAGCCCTTGCCATTAAACTGGCAAGGGCTTTTTTATATATTGCGCAATTACTTATTACACTTTTTCAATTCCGCCTCAAGGGCGTCAATTCTGGCCTCTAAGGCCTCAATCGTTTTGCGATTCGGGATACCTAATCGCTCTAATGCACCAGAAACACGTTGATCAAATACAGACTCTAGCTTGCCGAAAGTGTTACTCGCTTTACCGCGTACACCTTCTACTGTTCCTTCCACGGCTTTAAATTGTTTTTCAACAACACCTCTCGTTGCGGCTTCGAGCTCTTCGCCCTCTTTAACGAGCTTATCGAAAATCTTTCCAGTATCTTCTTCTGCTTTGTTGTAAGCACCCAAACCCGCCAACCATATTTGACGTGCTGATGCTTTAATTTTGTCAGAAATTGGAAGGGCATTATCACTACCCACTTCATTAGCGTCCGACTTTTTATCTTTCTGGCTCATTCTCTAGCCCCCTTCAGTTTTTTTCCATTCTACGAGACTTAAAAGCATCCATACAGTCACAATTTAGAAAATTTTGCTTTGCTGTTCATAGGTTTATTGTCTAAACCTTAACTAGTTACCTTTCAACAAATACTATCGAGTCGTCATTAATGGGTTACCAAACAAAGAGCAATATTATTTCGCTCATTACGCGCTTACTTATTCGCGAGCGTGCACCCAACCCAATACCAATGAGCGACTATGAAAGAATGCGTTATGAAATCAAACCTGGTGACGTAATTCTCGTTGAAGGTCGCAGTCGCGTCAGTGATGTTATTAAAACAGTAACCCAGAGTCGATGGTCTCATGCTGCTCTCTACATAGGCAGGCTACATGAAGTAGAAAACCCTCTAGACCGCCAGCGACTTCAAAGCTTTTACGATGGACAACCAGACGTACAACTTATAGTAGAAAGCGAGCTAGGAATGGGTACGGTTGCTCGCCCCTTATCCGTGTATGACCGTGACCATGTAAGAATTTGTCGACCTAAAGATCTAACATATTCAGATGCGCAAAAAGTTATTCACTACGGAATATCACGGCTTGGTGCTGACTATGATGTTCGGCAAATCTTCGATCTACTGCGTTTTTTCTTCCCGTATTTAATTCTTCCTCGCAGATGGCGCTCAAGCTTGTTTTCTAAACATCCGGGTCAAACCACAAAAACGGTTTGCTCTACCATGATTGCCGAGGCCTTCGGTTCGATCCAATATCCGATCTTACCAATGATCAAGCGATCAGAAGCTGGTCATATTAATATTTACCGAAGAAATCCCAAGCTATGCACGCCAAGTGACTTCGATTACTCGCCTTATTTCGACATTATCAAATATCCTTTCATGAACTTTGCGCAATCTGAGCCAAGATATCGCCAATTGCCTTGGGTTACGGAAGAAAAGCTGGTTGAAGAAGACGAAGTAAAAAACTAGCTAAAACAGACAGATAGAGCCGCCTTATTAATACTATTTCGACATTTAATAACCTGCTCAAAATATAATCAAAGCGGTTATTCCAATTTATGCTTAAAAACTCACCTTTATACATTTGATTATTTCAACTTTTCGCTAATACTTAGTCCACCAACAGCGGCAGCTGTTGGGGACATGAAAGTTTTTCATGGATACTACTCGCACTTATTGCCGGCTGTGTTTGGTAGCACACCCGGCATTTTTTATGTCTGAAAAAAGCCTCGTTTTTACACATCCCTGATACACTGAATAGTAAGAGAACAATTTTCTGTTCAGATCTTGTTTCATGACGAATTTAACCACAACGAACGAACAAAATGGATCTTAGTTTTTCCGTTATAGGTAACGCGACTGGCGCTATTACGTTTGCATTGCTAATGATATACGCAGTGCGCAGTTATCAGCGACGCGCTACCGATAAAGCCATCTTATTTGCGACCAGCACTACGCTGTGTTGGTTATTGATACTGACAATTCAAGCTTTAGGTTTTGAGCTGCCATTTACCTTGCGCTATAACCTTGAGCTATTACGAACCGCTGCGTGGTTTACGGTCTTGTATGCCATTCTTGGCGTCACAGTTTTTCCTTCTAAATTTAAAATCGGCCCCCAATTCTTTTTTACAACCGGCGTTATCACTTTAATCTCTGGGTTGATTGCGGTACTGATAATTCAAGAGCTATTCACAATATCCCTCGTCTCTGGCAAAACACTGTTAGTTCTTAACGTTCTCGTATCATTAGTAGGCATTCTGTTACTAGAACAAATTTGGCGAAACTCTTCTCTCTTTACCCGCGCAGGAATTAAGTATCTCAGCATCGCGGTTGCAACCATCCTTGCTTATGACTTCGTTATGTACTCCGACGCCCTGCTCTTCAATCGTTTGTCAGGAGCACTTTGGGATAGCCGTGGCGCTGTAAATGCGCTAGCTGCCCCCCTGATCGCAGCAACACTGGTGAATCGCAAAGGGAAAGCCTTAGGTATACATATCTCACGACAAATGGTGTTCCACACCACGACCCTTGTTATTGCAGGCATTTACTTGTTGTTTGTATCTGCAGGCGGATATTACATCAATGTCTTCGGTGGCTCTTGGGGTGCGGCACTGCGTGTTTTATTCTTGTTCATTGCGGGGATCTTCCTCATTCTCGTGATTAGTTCGCCAAATCTTCGTGCCCGCACAATGGTTTTTATCTCGAAGAACTTCTTCGATTACAAATATGACTATCGCGACGAATGGATCAAAAGCACCTCAAGCCTGCAAACACCAGCGAGTGAATCTTCTAAGAAAGAGAGCTTGTATCGACGCAGCACCAATACCCTAGCTGAACTAGTTCAAGCGCAAGCTGGAGTAATCTGGAGCCAAGACGAAGACGGCAACCTGACTTTCAAAGATCAATTTGGCTTTGACCAGCATAACTTTGGACTCATCAACAACGATTCTGATTTGATTCAATATTTCAACGACAACGATTGGATCATCAACCTAAACGAGTATCTCACTGATCCAGATAAATACGGTCTAATCGAATTACCAGAGTTTGTTCTAACTTGTGAGAATCCATGGCTTTTGGTGCCGCTCAAGGTTAACGATAAACTTTCGGCCATCGTTCTACTCGGTAAACCATACGTACCTATGGATTTGAACTGGGAAAACTATGACCTTCTTAAAATTGTTGCCCAACAAGCCTGTAGTTATATCGATCAGCACTCCTCAGAAGAACAGCTCGCTCAGTCTCAACAATTCGAAGCTGTAAACCAAACCTCTGCGTTCTTGATTCACGATATCAAAACCATCATCGCGCAATTATCGATGATGGTAAAAAATGCGCCGAAGCATAAATCGAATCCCGCTTTTGTTGACGACATGATTGAAACAACTCGTCATTCCGTCGAAAAAATGGAGCATTTATTGGGGCAAATTCGTAACCCGAATCAACACGAGAAGCTCAGTGACATTAATCTGTGCGATATCTTGTCGAAAGTTTGTTACGAAAAACGCAATGCGCTACCTGCACCAACCTTAAAGCTACACAGTGAAAATATCCCTATTCAAGCAGATGCTCAGCAACTCGCTTCGGTGATTGAACATATTACTCAAAATGCTATAGAGGCATGTAGCAAAGATGGGCACGTAGATATTTCAACAAAAGCCTCGCCAGACTATGCGTTTATCTTTATTCAAGACAATGGCTCAGGTATGGAAGAAGAGTTTATAACCAACGAACTATTCAAACCATTTTCAACTACAAAAGGCTTAACAGGAATGGGCATAGGAGCCTACCAAAGTAGAGAGTATCTGCGTAAAATTGGCGGCTCAATCAGCGTAACCAGTGAACCAGATATAGGCACCTGCTTCACCTTAAGCATTCCGTTATTAGAAGAGCCTCAGCCAGAACAAGAGCTTCAGCCAGAGCATAAGCCTCAGGCGATACAAAAACCACAGCAAGACAAGGAAGCATGATCGTGAGCAAAACCCTACTCATTATCGAAGATGACCCTGGCTTACAAAGCCAAATGCGCTGGTGTTTTAACGATGATGTTGAAGTACACATGGCCTCAGATCGAGAAACAGCGATTTCCTTGCTACGCAGATATGAACCAGCAGTTGTAACACTTGATTTAGGTCTTCCACCTGACCCTGGCGGATCAAGCGAAGGCTTTAAAGTTCTCGAAGAAATTCTACAACTCGCCCCCAAAACCAAAGTCATTGTTGTAACAGGTCGGGAAGAAAATGCTTACGCTGTAAAGGCTGTTGGCATGGGCGCTACTGACTTCTTTCAAAAGCCTCTTGATGCAGACATTCTAAATTTCGTCGTCGAGCGAGCTTTTAACCTAGCGCAGCTAGAAACCGAAAACTCTAAGTTGAAAAGTGCTCAATCAAACTCTGGCATTCCGGGTGTAATAGCGAATAGCCCGAGCATGCTCAAAGTTTGTCGCACTCTTGAAAAAATCGCACCTGCTGATGTCAGCACGCTGATTTTAGGGGAAACAGGCACAGGTAAAGAAGTTTTAGCACGGGCGATCCACAGTTTGAGCCCTCGTAGCGACGCTCCTTTTGCGGCAATTAATTGTGCAGCGATCCCTGAAAACCTGCTTGAAAGCGAGTTATTTGGCCATGAAAAAGGCGCATTTACAGGCGCCCATCAACAAAAGAAAGGCAAAATTGAGCTCGCTCACGGTGGGACCTTATTCTTGGATGAAATTGGCGATATGCCGGCCTCTCTTCAACCCAAAATGCTACGTTTTTTACAAGAGCGTGTGATTGAACGCGTTGGTGGCGTTAAAGAAATTCCAGTTGATGTACGTGTTGTCTGCGCGACGCACCAAGACATCAATAACTTGATATCTCAGGGAAGCTTTCGAGAAGACCTCTATTATCGCATTAGTGAAATCACGCTAAATATTCCTGCGCTTCGAGAGCGCGAAGGCGACTCTGTACTCATTGCACAAGCACTTCTCAAGTCTATTAGTAGCGAAATGAATCGTGGTGATTTGCGACTATCTGAAGACGCAATGGCAGCTATTCGAAGTTATGACTGGCCAGGTAACGTGCGCGAGATGATCAATAAAATTAAGCGCGCCGCAATTATGGCAGATGGGATGAACGTAAGTGCTGAAGATTTAGAGCTAGAAAGCTCGGAAGCTAGCCTTCCAGAAGGCTCTTTGAATTTGAAGCAAATCCGCGATCAGGCCGAAAAAACAGCATGCCTGCAAGCGATTAAAGGCTCACATGGGAATATGGCAAAAGCGGCTCGTATACTCGGTATTACACGTCCGACGCTGTATTCATTATTCGAAAAACACGGCATTGAAGCTGAGTAAAAACATGGGGGGCAGAGTACTTTTACTCTGACCCCAATGTTTATCACGCTAGAAAAGATTACGATATGCCCTAGCGCAACTTTCATGATCCTCTCCGAGGGACAAATAGCTTCGATGAGCAGTCCAAAGCAAACTAGATTTTATTAGCGCATTAACTTTGTAACTAGACCAAAAATAATCACTCGCTGACTTAACCATTCCAGCCCTAACCGGATTCAGTTCGATGTAACGCTGACAAGCAAGTACATAAGAGTCATCCTCAATCCCTAAGGACTTAAAGCGCCCTTCCCACAAAGTACCTGATCGCTCATACCTATGGTTAAAATAACGCACATAACGACGTCCCAAACACTGCATCATCTGAGAAATTGACTTATCAGTATGCGGCGTGACTAACAAATGTACGTGGTTGGTCATGAAGACCCAAGCATGGATATGTACATCAAACGTTCGCGCGTATTCATTTAGCCATGAGGCATATGCGACATAATCTTGTGTATCAATAAAACAAGGTTGGCGATTAACGCCCCTTTGAATGAGGTGCTGCGTCATACCCGCAGGGCATTGACGGAGTGAGCGAGCCATAGATCTTCCTTGATACTATTTGGCTTTGTTTGAAACTGGGGTCAGAGTACTTTTACTCTGACCCCAATATTAAACTTAGTTTTTAGCTTCTAAGAAATGTCCTTGAATCTCGGCATTATCTGGCTGTAAGGCAGCCGCTTTCTCAAGGTAAGGCAAGCCTTCTTCAGTTCTTCCAAACTTGTGCAACACCCATCCATAGCTATCAAGAACTGCCGCACTGTTTGGAGCGAGTTCCGCGGCACGGCTCAACAGCTCAAGTGCTTTCTTATCGCCGCGTTCAAAGTAAATCCACCCCAAATTATTCAAGGCAGCGACTGAATCTGGACGTTGCGTAAGCAGGGTCTCATAAACAGTAGATGCTTTATCCACATCATCATTCTGCTGAGCCTGCATTCCCACTAACAACATTGCTAAGGGGTTATCTGGCTGTGCTGTATACCACTCGGCTAAAAATGCTGTTCGTGCAGAATCATCTTTCAACAACCCAAGTACACGATGCAGTTTTTCAGCCACGCCAGGAGTCTTAGAAATCGCCCATGCAGCCTCATACTCGCTGCGTGCCGACGCTAAATCTTTTTTCGCAAAAGCGAGATCGCCTTTCAAAGCAGGGTAAATATGTCCAAGTTGCTCCTGTTGCTCTGCGAGCTGCGCAAGAATTTTTTCAGCTTCCTCGAACTGACCAGCCTTAATCTCTATTTCAGCCAACACCGCAACAACACGCACATTGCCCGGATTAGTAACTAGGCTCGTCGTCGCCACTTGGCGTGCTTTTTCAAGCTGCCCTGTTTTCAAATAATCCAACGCACGCGAATAATCGATAACAGCTTTCGCATCAGCAAGTTCAGCACCTTGATCAGGCAAAGTAGTCATTGCTGTTTGATAAGCACGCTCAGCGCCAGAGATGTTTCTATTCGCAAGTTCAACACGAATCAAAGATCGGAACGCAGCCATTGATTTGTTTGTCACTGCTAATTCTTCAAGCGATTTCACAGCCGCATCACGCCCATTCAAACGCGTTGACGCTTCATAAATTCCTGCATATGCCCCCATACTATTGGGCGACAACTCGAGCATTTTACTGAAACGATTTTTAGCTTCCTGATTGTTATTTTGAAGCAAGGCATTTCGCCCTAGCGCACCCTGGACAATAGCTTGGTTAGAAGTGCTTTCTGCTAAAGGAAGTGCTTTCTGTAAATAGTCATTTGAACCATCAACTTCGCCTAAGGTCGCCAAATACTGTCCGGCAATAAAGTTCGCTGTATAGTTCGAAGATTGCGCCCTAGCATTATCTAAAAGCAACGCTTTCGCTGTGGCTTGATCACCTGATCGCGTGTAATACGAGGCGATATCAATCAAAACTTGTTGCTGAGTAGGTGCTAGCTCAAACGCTCGTTGCAAATAAGGTAATTCTTGAGCTCGATCCACTTGCGGTGCAGAGCGATAAAAACTCGCCAATGCCAACTGCAAGCGTACATTTTTTGGATCGATCGATGCAGCTTTCTTAAGCGCTGCTTCGCCTTTTTCATATTGCTTATCTGAAACCGCTGCCAAGCCATACAAAGCTAGTAATTCAACCGAGGTTTGCTGTTCGATAGTTGGTTCTAATGCGTCTAGAACACGCCGAGGCTCGTTCAGTTTAAGATTGGTTGCCATATATACTTGGGTCGCCAGCGGGCTTGCCGTCTCTGGATCAACCACATCATCTAAGTAACGCGCTGCGGCTTCGGTATCGCCCTGCATGTAACTGATAATACCCAGCACCTGACGTGAACGAGTATGACCAGGATACTGCTCTACTAACTTCTCAAGCTTCTCTTTAGCTTGATCTAAACGATTCTCTTGAAAATCGGCCAAGGCTTCTTGGAAAGTATCATTTGCTTCGGTTGCGCCTGGAAATGCTTCAGAGAGAAGCTTTGTATAAATGTAGGCTTCGTTCGCGCGACCTTGTCTTGTAAGCACATAAGACAAACGCTCAAGCGTGAGTACACGATCAGGGAGCATTTGGTCGCTGGTCGGCAAAACAGACAGCAATTCACTTAAGGTTGATTCAGCATTCTCTAACTGATTTTCAGAAATCTCGATACCAGCTTTCAGCAATTGTGCTTTCGGGAACGCTTCGTCGTCAGCACTGACTTTTTCTACTAACACGAGCGCTGCAGGCATTTGACCTTCTAAGGCATTAAGCGTTGCCATACCGACATTCGCTCTGCCATCTTGAGGATTATTAGTTAAGAGCTTTTGATAAATAACGCGAGCTGCGTCGAAATCACCTTTCTTAGAGAGTAAGTCAGCCTCAAGCAACATCTTTTCACGCGTTGGCTCTTTAAGTTGCTCTAAGGTAGAAGAGGCAGATTGGAATTTACCCAACGCAATATAGGTTTCGGAAAGCTCCAATAAATAAGACTCTGAAGTCTCGCCAGCAATTGCCTCGAGGTAACTTCGGGCATTTTGATGGTTACCGACCTCATTCATTGCATCAGCAAATTCGATCATCACTTCAGGCTTACCACCAGACTTCTTCGCAGCGTTGCGATACTCAATCATCGCTGCCTTGTATTGCCCCTGAGACTGATACGCTTTCGCTCTGTCTAAGTGATTCTGAAACTCGGTATCCGTATCATCGCCGCCACAAGCTCCCAAAAAGAGCGCGGCAGACACTGCGGTAACAAGCTTTAATTTACTTACCTGACGTCGAATACTTCCTTTGCTTTCCATGATCAACCTTATTCTTCATTCAATGAATATCTACACGCAAAAAAGGTATCTATTCGACGCGTTGATCAACAGATACCTTTGGTACTCATCAGACTTTATGCTCGGCCGATTGAGTAATATGTAATGCCATAATTTTTAACGATAGCAGGATCGTACAGATTTCGTCCATCTACGATCAAAGGATTCGCTAACTTTTGCACAACAGCTTCATAATCCATGGCTCGGAAAGCCTTCCACTCTGTACAAATCACCAAGGCATCTGCACCTTCAAGAGCCGCATCTTTATTCGTGACCAAAGTAAGATCTGCACGCTCACCGTAAATACGTGAACATTCTTCCTGAGCTTCGGGGTCGTAGGCCACGACTTTGGCACCTGCATTCCATAATGCTTCCATCAGACAACGCGATGGCGCTTCACGCATGTCATCCGTTTCTGGTTTAAAGGCCAAGCCCCAAACTGCAATCGTTTTACCTGCTAGCTCACCATTAAAATGAGCACTGAGTTTTTCAAACAAACGATGCTTCTGGCGGTTATTCACATTCTCTACAGACTGCACAAGCTCTGATTCATATCCAGCATCTCGTGCGATACGTGTTAAAGCCTGCACGTCTTTAGGGAAACATGAACCACCATAGCCGGCGCCAGGATAAATAAACTGAAAGCCAATGCGCGGATCAGAGCCGATCCCTAAACGCACGCTTTCAATATCTGCATCAAGTCGTTCAGCCAAATTTGCCATTTCATTCATAAAGCTAATCTTGGTTGCCAGCATTGCGTTAGCCGCATACTTCGTGAGCTCAGCAGATCGAACATCCATGAACAGAATCTTGTCATGGTTACGATTAAACGGCGCGTACAACTCACGCATTGGTGCTTCAGACGACTCTTTCGAGCAACCAATGACAATTCGGTCCGGCTTCATGAAATCGCCTACAGCAGCACCTTCTTTCAGGAACTCTGGGTTAGAAACCACATCAAAATCAATCTCTACGCCGCGCTCCGCGAGCACACCCTCAATTTTCGCACGCACTTTATCGCCCGTACCGACGGGTACTGTAGACTTATCGATCACGATTTTTTCGTCTTGCATATGGGTCGCAATCGTTTCAGCCACCGCCAATACATACTGCAGATCTGCAGAACCGTCTTCATCGGGAGGAGTACCAACCGCGATGAACTGCAACTTAGCAAACGCAATGGCCTCTTCCGCTTTTGTCGTAAACTTCAAGTTACCCGCAGCAAAATTATTCTTAACAATGCTTTCAAGACCAGGTTCGTAAATTGGAATAACGCCGTTATTGAGCTTTTCAACCTTACTCTCATCGACATCAACACAAATAACATCGTGCCCCATGTCAGCCAAACACGCGCCGGTCACTAGCCCGACATACCCTGTCCCAAATATTGATACTTTCATTATTTACCCTTTGTCATTAACGCTTTGCTCGCGCCTTCCCTGCTTATCCTGCATGCTTAGTTTTAGTGAGTTTTTGACTAAAAATCGTTACCAAAACCAAGCTCTAAATTGCGAGCTAGAATATGACCGCAATATTACACTTATAAGTAAGACTAACGGAAACTTTTCATTCCTCTTACCTCATCACGGAACTGTTTCACAGGTTCACATTTAAGCGTCAGTGTTTTTTACACATTTACTCAACTTCGATTCCCTCTAAATCTCTACCCTACTAACTTAACGAGCCTTTAATGTTTTTGGCGTATTAATTGCAAATTTTCATGCCATCAGAAAATCATCTGGTAAAAACAACGAAGTACGCCAAACCAATTGCGAGATTGGGACGGAAAGCCAAGGGTCTGTTACTAAGGATGAAACAGACAGCCGGTTGCCACTTCAACAATTATCACGCTTATAAAGATAAATGGAGCATTACAATGAAACTAAAAAGCGTAATGACAGGTTTGGCACTTACAGTTGCTGCAGCTTCGGCTCAGTCAGCTGCAATCATCAGCGTTTCAGCTGGTGATGCTGCTTACCTTTCTGGTGTTGAATCAGCATTCTTAGGCACATTAGTTGCGTCAGACACTGAAAGCTTCGACGGCTGGGATACTAGCAACGCAGTATTCACCGGCAGCCAGCACGAAAAGTGGATTGACTCAGCAACAACACTAAGCACTGCGGTTGGCGATTTTACACTAACAGGTGCGGGTCAAGCAGGCTCAAACACTAACAACGGTAACCTTAAAATCGAAAGCTCTCGTACTGGCGAATATGGTCGTGAAGTTCTAGCGAGCGATGCAACTGACTTCTGGTTAGATAGCAACGACGCAACAAACGTTGTTTGGAACATCGATGCAGACGATTCATACAATGCGATCGGCTTCTACTTGGCAGACATCAACGACCAAGGCGGCCGCATCAAGCTTACTTATGAAGACGGTTCTACTGAAGAATACCAAGTAAATACTTCATTCCCGAGCGGTTCATTGTTCTACACAACTATCATCAGCGACATGGCTATCACAGGCGCGTCTCTTTACTTTGATAAGTGTGACGATCCAAACGGTTGTAACTCATACAACTACTCTGACGGTTGGGGCATCGACGACATCACTGTTGGTCACCACGTTCCAGAGCCAGGCACTCTTGCTCTTATGGGCTTAGGCCTTGCTGGTTTAGGTTTCGCGCGCCGCCGTAAAGCTTAATAAGCCACATCACTCTGATACCGGATCAAGTCCGGCATGACGATTGAGCACTAAAAAGGACACCAAACGGTGTCCTTTTTTCATTTAAAACAATGAGGTATTGCAACCCCTTACCATTCAGCTACCATGAATAAACACGCGTATTACATGGCTGGATGGATTTTGCCAACACTCACTCATACCTACCTGCAACTAAGCAGTCTATTTTTAGCTGTATTTTTTGTTTTTTACCCAACAACAGAAGTACTTTTAGATCGCTGGCTTAAATTCGATGAATCTTTATCTCATGGGCTTTTAGTGATCGCCATGAGCATTCATCTCAGCGCAAGAACTCTGCATAGAATCGAAACCCAAAACATTAAGAACGGCTCTCTATCAAACTACCTAACTTATATCGGTTTGGCATTATCAAGCCTTGCTTGGCTCGTCATATCTAGCGCTAATATAAACATCCTCGAGCAAGTTTTAATCCCAATTATTTTATGGTTCGCCACTGCCAGTTATTTAGGGCTACATATCGGTTTAAAACTCCTCCCCTCCATCGCATTCGTTTACTTTGCTATACCGATTTGGGACTACCTCAATCAAGCCCTTGTCGACTTAAGTAGCTTAACTGTGACTTGGCTAGTCGATCTCATCGACATTACCGCTCTTATCGAAGCAAATACCATCACACTTCCCTATGGTGCTCTAGTGATTGCCGACGGGTGTTCAGGACTGCGTTACTTTACAATTGCATGCGCACTCGCCGTATACGTAATTCTTGATTCAAAACCTAATAGGGCTCTAAGCACCAAGCTATTAGCAACCGCAATTGCACTTAGTCTATTCTCCAACTGGCTCCGAATTTTCTTGTTGATACTTATTGCTTATGAAACAAACATGGAAAGCAGCTTGGTCGCCGATCATGAAACCTTTGGCTGGATTATCTTCTGTATAGTGTTAGCGCCTCTATTTTTTATCGCTCGTCGGTTTGAACTATTCCCAGAGCAAAAGGAGCCTAGTAAACAAGCACTTTCTATCAAAAAAATAGCGCTTACATTCGCCCTTTTAATGCTAACACCTGTTTTAAGCTTCGCTCTAAATAGCGCAATAAAAGTACCCAATATTATTTCAAGCTCTCAATTAAGCTATACACCAGCAAAACCAGATACAAACATACCGAAACTTCCAAACGCAAAAATCTTGCTGCAGAAGAAAGCAAACAATTACGTGCAAAACATCCAGCTTTATAGAGTACTTAACTGGAAAGAAGAGAGCACCGAAAACCTTGTACCCTATTGGCCATCGCCATTTTCTCACACTGACTGGCTAGTCGAATCTCGAAACATTATTACCGCAGATACGCAACAATTTCAGTATGTTGGCCTTAAGCACAAGTTACGAGGTTACCGAGTATGTCTTGCATATCGTTATCAAGTGGGTCAACAAGAAGCGCTCTCGTATAAAAAAGCGAAGCTATTGCAAATCCCCGCAATACTGACGGGAACCAATTATTTTGAAGCGCAACTCGCAATCACCAATGCAAAAGACTGCGCTGCGACCGAGCCCTCAATGATTAACGCCCTCACTGAATTGAATACACCACTCATAGAAGTAAAAGGTTCATAAAATGTGCGGCATCACTGGCTTTTTCGTACAAGCTAATAAAACTGAACACACTGAGGCATCTTATACACATCTTAAGCTGATGGCAGATGTCATTGAGCATCGAGGCCCTGATGCCGAAGGTTTCTGGGTGAACACTCAGAACTCTGTGGCACTTGCTCACCGTCGCCTTGCCATTGTTGATTTAAGCGAGACAGGTCAACAACCAATGGAAAGCCAACACTTTGTATTGGTATTCAATGGTGAGATCTATAACTTTCGGGTTATAAAAAAAGAGCTAGAAAAGCTCGGCCAATCATTCAACGGCCATAGCGACACAGAAGTATTGTTATATGCCCTTGAACATTGGGGCTTACAAAATACGCTCGATAAGCTAGAGGGCATGTATGCGTTTTGCGCGTACAATAAATCAACAAATCAAGCATATCTCGTTAGAGACAGAATGGGAGAAAAGCCCCTCTATTTCAGTAAACAAGGGCATAAGTTTTTCTTTAGTTCAGAGCTTAAAGCGCTCAAAGCAAACCCATCATTTAACGCAAAACTTAACCGCGAAGCACTTGGAGTATACCTTCAACACAACTGCGTTCCTGCGCCTTTATCAATCTATGAAGATTGCTTCAAACTTGAACCAGGTCAATATCTGCAGCTCGATTGCGAATCTCTAGGTTACTCGCTCAATACTTATTGGTCAGCAACTGAAGTAATGATTCAGGGAAGCGAGCAACCTTTCGCAGGAACAGAAACCGAAGCCGCTGACGCACTTGAGGCGACACTGCTTAGCTCGATTAAAGATCAAATGCTGGCCGACGTTCCTCTCGGCGCATTTTTGTCTGGTGGAATTGACTCCTCTACCGTCGCAAGCATTATGCAAAGCTTGTCAGACAAAGCGATCAACACTTACAGCATTGGCTTTAATTTCGATGATTTTAACGAAGCCGAACATGCGAAAGTAATTGCCCAGCACTTAGGGACAAACCACACAGAGTTTTATGTCAGCGAGCAGGACACTAAAGATGTGATTCCAACACTCGCAAATGTTTATTGTGAACCTTTCGCAGACTCTTCTCAGATCCCTACTTACTTAGTCTGTGAGCTTGCAAAGCAGCATGTCACAGTAGCTTTGTCAGGAGATGGTGGAGATGAATTATTCGCAGGATATTCTCGATATCAAAAAGTGCTTGATAGCTGGCGAATACAACAAGGCCCTAGCGCGCTAGAAAAGGCTGCTCATTTTCTGCCTAAAAACCTTTTCAATACGCTTATCTCTTTACCACTCGGAGTGTCTGGCGCTTACCCACACTTTGCGTCAGAGAGACTTCGTAGCAATTATTACAAAGCATCAGCCAAGAGCTTTGAAGAATTTTATCAACGCTCAATTGCATTCTGGCAAGACAATGCTCACCCACTTAAAGGGTTTAAGCCTAATAAATTAATCAATGTGTCCCCATCAAGCCTAAATTACACAAGCAAGCTTCAGCTCCTAGATATGCAGATGTATTTGCCAGACGACATTCTCACGAAGGTCGATCGAGCAGGTATGGCAGTCAGCTTGGAAACTAGAATCCCGCTACTGAATCATAAACTAGTAGAGCTTGCCGCAAGCATCCCTTCAGACATTCGAACGCATAACGGCGTTGCTAAATGGCCCTTGCAAGAAGTGCTGAGCCGTTACGTACCTAGAGAGTTATTTGAACGCCCTAAACAAGGATTCGCCATCCCAATTGGAGAATGGTTAAGAGGCCCACTTAAAAGCTGGATGACAGATTTACTCAACCCTTCAACTTTGCGTCAACAAGGTCTATTCGACTTCAAGACGATTTATCCCATTCTAAAAATGCATTTAGATGGCAACAGCGATTATTCACTGCAACTGTGGAGCATATTAATGTTTCAAAGTTGGTTAGATGAACACAAGGTTTCTATTTAATAATGGCTGGCCCCAAAACCATTCTTCAGAAAAAACGCATTTCGATACGCGAATACGTTGCTGAAGATAAAAGCCGCATTATTAACCTATTGAATGCTCCATCAATCAAACCCCTTATCTGGAAATGGCAGTTTGATGAACGGTATTTCGACTCATCTATTAAACCGATAGTTGCTGAAGATAACTGGGGGAATATTCTAGGCTTCAACGGAATGATGCCCGTTAAATTACATACCAAGGCGCATGGCGAGCTAGAGGCTGCCTGGAGCTGTGACTTCTTTGTTAGTAGACATTGCCGAGGACTAGGCGTTGGTAAAGAAATAAAAAAGGAGCTCAAGAAACAGAGCCCTCTTACCTTCGCCTTAGGGACAAGCCCTACAGCAGCAGCTGTCCTAGAAAAATCTGGCTGGTCAGCATTCAAAAATGTGTACAGCTATGCCACTGATAGTCTGAAGCCTACCAGCATTACTGAAGACGCAGCATCGCTAATAGAAAGCGATACTTTGCCTAATCAAACTCTGCTAGATGGCTTATGGCGCACTGTAAAAACCGAGTATAGTGCTGCCATTGATAGATCAAGCCATTACCTACTTTGGCGTTATGAACAATCACCTATTGCTCGATATCGATTTATTTACGAAGAAAAAAACGAACGCCTTACATTTTTAGCTGTCATTCACTCCACCGAAGATCGCATCTCTCTCGTTGACTACATCGGCCCTAAGGACGGCAATCAACACAGAAAAATCCTCAACCATATAGCGAGTTTAAACTCGCATTTTCGTTGCATGACATCTTGCCCAGAATGGGAAAAATCGTTTAGCGCATTCGGTATAAGAAAGTCGGCAAGCCCAGCAAATTGTTTTATTTATAGTGAAAGGGCCGAGCTGTCCTCATATCTTCAAAACGATTTTTATTTGATGCCAGGCGATTGTGATGGAGACATATTAGGCAGCTCAGTAAGTGAAGCAAAACACGCAGATCTGCCAGCTTCACAAGGCTATAAAGTCGAACAAATATCGTTCAAAGAGTTTATCTCACTCCAAGAAGAATGGGATGAGTTAGTTCATCAGTCAGATAATGATCATTTGTTCAGTTCTTGGCTATGGATAAAAACCTGGTGGGAACATTTTTCCAAAATAAACAAGTTCGAACTGAGGCTGCTGGTTTGCAAACAATATGGCAAGCTAGTTGGCATCGCACCACTTTATACTCGACGCTACCGCCAGTTTTTACTCCCAGTAACTCAACTACAAATCATTGGCTGCTCGTGGTCTGGGCCAAACACTTTTCGCTCAGAATATTTAGATCTCATTATCGACAAAGCGCATCAGAGATCGGCTAGAATTTCTCTAATGGAATATATGTTCAAGCATATTCGTTGGGACGAGCTAATTTTGGGAGACATCCCCCATCAAAGCTTAACATCACGCTTAATCGAAGAATGCTTCGGTCATTATGGCCTATATAATCGAACCGTTCATGAAGATCATAGCGTCGTCGTCGATACCTGCACAGATGCAGAGAAATATACGAAAAAACTAAGTAGTAATTTTAGACGCGCAACGATTCACAAATTCTCAAATCTAGAGAGACAGCATACCGTCGATTTTCAAATATATGAAAATGAAGAAAGCTGCCCCCTCAATATCATCGAAACGCTCAATGATCTGCACCTGACACGCTGGGGAAAACCATGCTTCGAAGACGTTTACAAGGAGTTTCACAATAGCCTCATCACTCATTTCGGCAAGTCAAATGATTTAGATATTGCACTTATGAGTATCGATGGAGACGTGAAAGCACTGACCTACAACCTAAAATTTGGCAGTACGATTTACAATATCCAATTAGGCTACGACGAACAGGCATTCAAAAATTATTCATTAGGTTTAGTGCATTTAATGCAAAACATTCTTTTGAGCCAGACAAGCGGAGAGATAAAGCAATTCGATCTATTAGCCGGATATGGCAAAAATGAATACTACAAAGAAAGGTTCGGAGGCAGAATTCAGAACATTTCTACCAAGCAATATTTAAGAAGTAAGTGGGTGAAGTTGATATACCGAATCTACGACAAAAAAAGATCTCTACAAGAAAAGCTATTTAGCAAAAAAACGATTTTTGAGAAAGCTTCGCTCTTGCTCCGATAACCCGCTAAAAAGAAAAGCAACAGCGTAAACCAGCCCACCTACGGAAACCGCACCTACCAACTCCAGATAACTACTAATAGAAACATTCATTTGGTAAATCGAAACACCTAAAATCATTGCCATTAGTGCGGGTAAAACCGGGAGAATAACTCGGCTAAAGTAATGAGTGAACTTGAGTTCTAAACTCGAGAAACCATATTTCATCAGAACAGGCACAAGCACCAACATAGGAATAAGAGAACCAAGCGCAACACCTTCTATACCCCAAATTTGGACCAAAATCAGACTTAATATCAAATTAGAAATAGCCGCAACGGTGTAAACCTTGGCCGAATAACCATGCTTGTTTACAGCAGTAAGATAACGCGTGCTGAAAGGATTTAAAAAAGGAAGTGCGATATATACAACGAGTATCGCAACAATGAGAGGTGCCTTCTCAACATATTCTTGCCCTATCCAAAGACCAATAAAAACAGGACCTAAAAGCACTGCACCCGCACATAAGGGCAACATTAAGGCAACTACATACTTACTATATTGAACAAATGCCTCACGCAGCTCGATTTGCGAGGACTTAACTGCTAAATCGCTAAAGAAAGGCATAAAAGCATGGGTCGTTGTCCAGCCTATATTTCGAATGTAGTTAAATAAGTTTGCAGGAATTGCGTAGAAAGGCACCATCGCAGGACCTAAGAAAAAACCTATTACTAAAGTATCCGAGCCAATCTCAATGCGTGAAGCCACACCCTGTACAAATGACTTAAATCCAAAATGTATCGTTTCTTTGAACCTGTTCCATCTAGCCAACCTTGGTCGTGGAATAAATCTCCCAAACTCCGCCTTCGATAAAATAACGAAGTAAGCTAAATATTTTATTCCTAATCCGATAGTACTCACACTAGCAATTAAAAGAAGGGCATTGGTTGGAGTAATCATACTGAAAACGATTACCGCACTAACAACTGAATTTACAATCGTAATATTGTTTTTTATGTAGTACTGCTGAAAACCTTCCAAAAAGCTTTCGGCAACAAACCCAGGAAAACTTATTAAAAGACGTAATCCTATTATAAAAAGTAAGAGTGAGTAGGTATAAACATCCGTTGAATCATTCGGAGCAATATGTTCTGCACCCCATAGCCCACAACAAATGAAAACAATTAGAGAAACAACACCAATGCAAATTAAAAAGACAAAAGAGGTGGAATAAAGTTCATGTAGCTCAGCAATCTTATTCTCGGCTTTATACTTCGCAGAAAAACGCGTGATAGCCGGCTTAAGACCAACATCTAAAAGCCCCATATAGCCCAATATAGCACCGACAATCTCCCAAATACCATAATCATAATTCCCTAAGTTATGAATAAATATGGGGGTCATGACCAAAGTGATGGCCAGTTTCAGCATCATGACCATCAAGTTTGAACCAGTATTTTTAAAAACCTTATTCATAACAATTGAAAGTATGCAAGAAAATGGGCGTGTTAACTCTTGGCATCATTTTATAGACATACTAATGCACAATTGAACGCGCAAAATCATAAACTTTTTTATCATAAGCGCAGATTTCATGAATTTTCTCTCTTACTTCTTCCGTAAAACCCTCTAATTTATCTGCCTGACGTCCCTCTGCCTTATTCTCATGACCAATTTTGATTCTAACTCCTAGAAGCGCATTCAATTTTTCATTGAATCCATCCATATCATTCATAAAGCCAATCAAATTGAATTTCTTTAGATTTTCTTGCGCTTCTATTACCTCTGTATTTTCATATTTTTCCGGCAATAACGCCGAGTCGGAAAAATATGAAGTCAAGGTTCGCGCATTTCTCAACGCGAGATCAGAGGATAAAAACTCTTCAATAGAAAGGTTAGTTTTGAACACGCTTGCTTGACGAACAGACAAATCCTTATATTCAGACACAAAGCGATCGACAGGGTCTCGTAATAACGTAATAAATTGGTGGCTGGGAGAAAACTTGTCATAAGCAGCTGCGGAAAATCTTACATGTCCACTGATTAGCTTCACACCTGAATGAAGATAATAGTGCAACATTTGCTGCCTAAATCTATGGATAGAAAGAAACTCACGCCCACCATTTACATCAAACGACTCATCCATTCCAGAAAGAGCATATACGGTTTGATTTGCCTTTATAGATGCTTGGGAAATAATGTAGCGTAGCCTCATCGCTCGATTCAACGAAGTGCCGCCGCACTTAGGCACATGATGAAATACACACCCAGCACCTAACAAACGTTCTCGCAATTTATGCTGAATAGACAACATTCTTTCATACTTATTCACTCATAAACTCCCATCTATCATTTTTGAATACAAATGCTCTAAGGACTCAGCAGGGATGTCTAACGAGAAGCGTTTAACCGCAATTTCTGCATAGCTATCAAAAGAGTCCTTATTCCTTTCGACTAAACATGACTCAATTGCTCTTGATAATACATGGCCATCTTTGGGGGGAACGATAAAAGCTGGACTATCTTCAAGAACTTCTCGTAGCCCTATACAATTTGTACCAATAATGGGTGTGCCCGCCGCTAAAGCTTCCATCCCTAAGAGTCCACAAGCCTCCCAAAGAGAAGGCATTAAAACTACATCCACACCCTTAATTGCAGCAGGCATATTGTCTGTGTGAGGCATTTGAACAAATATATCCGACAAACCTTTTTGCTCAATCAGCTCAAATTCTTCACGAATAAAGCCACCCCAACCAAAGGTAAGCACTTTTAACCTGCGCCTGTAGCGTTCATCTTTCGTAATCAGGAATTCAATAGCCTCAACAATGTATTTGAAACCTTTTTGGGCCATAAAACGACCAAAAAAACCTAGCAATAACTGATCAGAAAAACCCAGCTCTTCTCGGAAGTCTCGCGGCTCTTCATTATAAAATTTCTCAGTATCTACGCCATGTAAGATGGTGTATATTCTGAAATCTTCGATTTTTGGAAAAAACTCAAGAAAGTTCGCTTTACAGTCTTCACTTACTACGTGAATAGCGTCCATTCTCCTAAAAGTCAGAGATAATAAGAATTTTTTGAACCTGCCCTTCCAACCTGAAAACTGTCTCTCAAGGAAAACATCATGCACCGTCATGAGGTGAGGTGTCATGTGACGTAAAGGTCTACCTAGCCCCACCAAGGCACCCGCGGTAAAACCATGACAGTGAACCAAATCAAAGCCTCTCCGAACTGTATCTCTGTAGGCGAAGAATAGATCTTTACTCGAATGCTCACAATATACGAAAGACAAAGAGGCTCTACTGCACCTCTCTCTTAAAAACTTTTCACCGCCTTCAAACCTAGGCATAACAA
>NZ_LWFI01000112.1:0-1180 GCF_001635735.1 Oleiphilus sp. HI0067 | reverse complement strand
TCGAGTAGTCACAGCGCGATGGGGATGATCCAATTTACTTATTCGGCCAAGATGATAGGGATCACCAACGAGAAAATTGGTGTTCAACAAAGCCCCATACATTCTCAATTGTGATAGTGGGCTCTCCAACTATTTCTATAGTTCCGTTGAATTTGCCAAAGATTTGATGAAAGTCAGTCGCTAATACAAATAGATTCAACTCTTCGCTATGTTTTCCCTCGGCATCAAAATTTAAATTAATGCTGCCGTCGGAGGATTGAATTTTCCATTGCCCCATTTTGTTATCACGATCATAGAAAAACTGTGTTTGAGGGAGTGCAATACAACGTGTTCCGATCCAGATGCAGTTTTCAGAGAAACCGCTCTCATTGACTCCCCAGCTGATATTCAAACCGAGAGCAGGACGACTGTTTGTTGGTGGTAAGCTAAAGCATGCCCAATTCCAGAATGTGTCTCGGCGCATATAGCCAGCAGAAAAATCGTGGTGCCCATAGCAGTCCAGTTCGCTCAAGTCGAACTCACCAAGCTCACATTTAAGTGTTCCTAGAACGGGAAGTGATGCGGTTTTTTGTGCATAAACCCAACCATTCACCGCACAAGGTGTGCATACTGATTGTGTTTGATAGTCCTTAGGTTCATGCATCCAGGCTTCAATATTAAGCTCGTTACCAAAGGAAATCCCTAAGTGCTTTCTGCGCTCTCCGTTCTCATTCAATGCATACACTTGAGATGCGTGATTCTTTCCTGATTTAAAGGTGCTTTGGTCGTTGTCTGTTCTGCAAGCCATGTTCAGCCCCGCAGCAAGCGGTGACTTGAATTGCCATGTCAGCATTTTTTTATCCGAAGGACGAAAGACGTAAGCGAAGCACGCGCCGATGTATCGAATATCTGCAAAGGCACAACCAAAGATGAGGTCTTTGCCAATAGCACCAAAATACTGAAATTGCTTGTAGGCAAAGTGTTGGCGCAGTGAACCAGCCGGTTTGCCCATAACAGTTCGGTAGTCGAAGTCTTGCCCGTTTAATTGATTCACTGGCTCGCTAAAATGGCCCAGCTCAACTTGGCCTTGATCGTTAATTATTTTTTTTATGGTGCGTTGCATGCCGTGACTAACCCTAGTTTTTGGTTGAGGGACGGCATGGTAGCGTAAATTTAAGTCATTCAGGAAGTGAAGATCGGT
>NZ_LWFI01000111.1:0-736 GCF_001635735.1 Oleiphilus sp. HI0067 | reverse complement strand
ATGCAACTTTGTCATCAGGCCTAGTATTCCGTTCGCCCTTAATAATGAAAACAGAAGTTCAAACGTTTGGCTCGGTGCGTCTAAATGCTCAACCACTTCGGTCGAGCTGATGAAGTCGTATTCTGTGTTTAGTTTTTCTTTATCGTCAGCATAAAACTTGTCATAGATTTCGCATTCGTGACCTGCTTCCTTAAAGATTAATGACAGGGTAGGGCCCGGTCCGCTACCGAAATCTAGTCCTTGAGATGCGGTAGGTAGATTTTCGATCATAACGCTACCTAATTTGTTTAAAAAACTGCGATAGTTTGGGTCGTTAGGGTTATTGTCGTGGTGATCGTATATTTCTTTTTCTTCTTTCGGACATAAGTGAAATTCACTTGGAACAAAAACTAACTCGCATGCTTGGCATTGATAAAACTCTCTCGTTAGACGTTGATCGAAATAAAAATGGTAGATCTCTGAAGCCCCGCAAAGTAGGCAACAGTGAGAACTGTTACTATTGTTTTTGCCTGAGTCCATTCTGAACGTTTTGCCTAAATCACGAATCGAAATAAATAGAAAACTAAAATACTGTTAATTGTTCGTATAGTGCCGTAGTTCACTAAAGCGGTAAATAGGTCCTACTTTGAGCTTCGTGAACTTTGTCACCAAATGTTATTTCTTGTAGACTGCGCAGCGATTTCTGCGAGATCTTAAATAAATAATTACTCGTTTTTATCTAATAAATCTAATTGAT
>NZ_LWFI01000110.1:0-1085 GCF_001635735.1 Oleiphilus sp. HI0067 | reverse complement strand
TCACATAAATCTTTAGCAAGCTCATCTTTGTACTTCTCGTGAACCTTCACACCAGCTCGATTTACAAAAATGTGCTTACCCGTTGATTTAATAATCGCAGCAAGCTTACAGCGCTCTTTATTGTCACCACCGCCAAACTCAAACCAACATCCAACTACAAAGCGCTCGACTTGTTGAACAAAAGGGTTGTCTGGCGCTAACTCGGGCGCGCGAGTTTCGGCTTGCTGGTCAACCAGTACGATACTTTCCTGTTTTTTGGGGAGCTTTTCGTTTTCTGCTTCAATTGCCGCGCGTTTCTCATTAGCCTGCTCGCATGCCTCTTGTAATTGTTTGAAATCATCTTCGAGCTCTAAAGTTGAACGTACTAGATCGCTTACTTCATCACTCTGTTCTGAAAAATCATCTTGCAGGAGTTCACTAGCTTCTTGCTGGTCAACCTCCCCCACTGGCGCAATTTCACTCAAATCAATTTGTTGCTGGAGAGCTTGAAGCGACAATACGTGCTGATCCTCTAGACCTGACAGAAGTCTTTTTGCCAAAGTATCGTCTAAAGCAACCTCGTCAAACCCTAAACGAACACGCTTAACGAGTGATGGAATCATTTTAAGAAGTTTAGCTCTCGCATCTTGCTCTGAAGGATCTGGACATAAGGACCAAACCAGTTCATTTACAATTGCTTTAGCCCCATTCCAAGCTTCGCTTTGCTCTCCCTCGCGCAGAAGTTTAAAGACCAACACTTTACTCCACGCATCGCGTAGTAGTTCAACACCAAGATCCGGAACTGACTTCCCTTCAATCGCCTCGTTGATAACATCTTGCGCCGCTTGGCGCGCATCGTTAGCTGCAGCTTTACCACGCTCAGAGTCTCTAGTACGCTGTTCAACTAACAGGCCTCGTTTTCTTTCCGAATCAACGAAGCTTTCAAAGTCACTCAATAAACCGTCGAACATAGACACGTCTTGCTCGAAGCCGTTAATAATTTGCTCTACGATACCCTCAAGCTTTTCTTTAAAGCGATCACGCCTTCCTTCACGCGGCGCATTCCAACCAATCGCTGAAGACGCGATTTCATTAAGAAGCTTACG
>NZ_LWFI01000109.1:0-971 GCF_001635735.1 Oleiphilus sp. HI0067 | reverse complement strand
TTTGCGCGATCAAGATGCTATGCGCGGTATTGTTGGTGATGGTGTTCGTGCAGCGACAGAGTTAGCGCAACTAGCGACCATGCCCGCGGATCCGCGTAGTACTTTGAAAGGCAAACTTGGTGTTAGAAAAACATGTGCTTGGTCTGAGCCGGTGAGCTTTGAGAAGTTTCATGGGATTGCGAAGGTTGTCGGCTGTAAGATCAATGACCTACTCATGTCTTGTGTAGCAGGCGCTTTTCGTGAAGAGTTGATTCGCGCGGGTGAGAATTTAGAAGGGCGCAATGTTCATGTGACGATTCCAGTTAATATTCGTCCAATGGATAAGATGGATCTAAGCCAAAATCCTGATGACCTGGGTAACCAGTTTGGTACTGTGTTTGCTGCATTGCCTGTTGATATCGAGAATCCTTTAGAGCGCGTATATAAAATAAAGCACGACATGATTGCGCTTAAGCAATCACTTCAGCCAGCTTTGTCTTATGGCATTTTGTATGCGACAGGCATGCTGCCAAAATCTATGCAAAGAGCGCTTACTGAGAGCTTCGGGAATAAGACAACTGCAGTGATGTCGAATGTTCCAGGACCTCGCGAAGCACGTTACATCGCAGGATCAAAGATCAAGGAGCAAATGTTTTGGGTTCCTCAAACAGGCGATCTTGGTATTGGTTTGAGTATCATCAGTTATGGCGGTCAAATACAGTTTGGATTGGTCGGTGATTCACGTCTATTGCCTAATCCAGAGCGCATAGTTTCTCAGTTTGTAGCGCAAATTGAGTTACATCGAACAGATATTGTTGCTAGCTACATCGAAGACCTTGTTCAACCAACGGTGATTGGTTAACAACTTGCCTTTTATCATCATGAGTGCTTGAATTCGCCCTCTTTATTAGAGAGCAACAAGCACATCATGACTGATCAACAAAAAGTACCTTTAGCGCAAAAGTTAAATCTAGAAACCGCACAGATTTCTT
>NZ_LWFI01000108.1:0-845 GCF_001635735.1 Oleiphilus sp. HI0067 | reverse complement strand
AAATATAGAATACTGTGTTCAGATACCAGAGTTGATGGTTCATCGCGCACGGAATACCCAATATAACTCATGAAACTAATCGGACATGACGATTCATCCGTAGCGTCGAGCAGAACTACTTTCAGGAAAATACATGAAGACAAAAATTATTCTTTTGGCTCACGGAAGCAGTAATACGAGTTGGTCCGACGCCTTTTTTGATATGACAAAAACATTGCGCGAGCAATTTGATCAAGCCGACTTAGCCTTTATGGAGCTAAGCGAGCCTAGCCTGCAAGACGTTTGTGCACACGCTGCGAGCGAGGGATACGAGCAAATACAGGTTCTCCCCTTATTTTTCGCGACAGGCCGACACTTGAAGAAAGATGTGCCGAACATGATTAAAGAGATCAAAAACGATCTGTCGGTCGATATAAAACTTCTACCCGCTATTGGGGAGTTGCCTGAGTTTCGCGACGCGCTAATGACAATCGTGCAAAGTAAACTATAAGTCAGATCAAGGCGTAGCGATTCATACTGAACTTGCCATGTTACAGGATGCGACAATGCAAACACATTATGATTACTTGGTCACTGGTGGTACTGGACTGATAGGTTCAACATTTATTAAGTCGCTACCAGCCGGCATCACAGTTCTTGTATTAACAAGACAAAAGCACCCAAAACGTCTCGATAAGGTCACAGCGAACCTTAAGTTGATTAGCAACTTAAATGATATTAGCGACGACACGATAATCGATCACGTGATTAATTTAGCGGGTGAGCCAATTGTCGATCGCCCATGGACCGAGTCACGCAAGCAGGTTCTACGCAGCTCACGAATCGGAGTAACTGAACAACTTGCA
>NZ_LWFI01000107.1:0-624 GCF_001635735.1 Oleiphilus sp. HI0067 | reverse complement strand
AGCTGACGCTGGTACTATCCGTGCAGATTTCGCTTCTTCAATCGATGCAAACGCTGTTCACGGTTCAGACTCTACTGAATCAGCAGCGCGTGAAGTTGCTTACTTCTTTGCTGATGAAGAAATCTGTCCTCGCGGCTAATTTCTTTTTCGCAGGTAGACAAAAGCAGGGCTCTGTTTGGGGTCCTGCTTTTGTGCGTATTAGGACATCGTATTTTAGGTGACAAACATGACTGAAGTGACAAGCACTCCGCGTAAAAATTTACTTGGAATGCCAAAAGCTAAATTAGAGGCATTTTTTGCTGAAATTGGTGAGAAGCCGTTTCGAGCCAAGCAGGTCATGCAATGGATTCATCAATATGGTGTGTCAGATTTTGATGAAATGACTAATATTTCCAAAAGCTTACGAACTAAACTTAAGGAAATTTGCGAAATTACGCCGCCCGAGGTAACTTACCAAAACATTTCTGCTGACGGAACGCGCAAATGGGTTATGCGTATGCCTGGTGGTAGCAGTATAGAAACTGTTTTGATTCCTGAGGGTAATCGCGGAACGTTATGTGTTTCATCTCAGATTGGATGTGCGTTGGACTGCAGTTTTTGCTCAACTGGCAAGCAAGGCTTTAA
>NZ_LWFI01000106.1:0-637 GCF_001635735.1 Oleiphilus sp. HI0067 | reverse complement strand
TCCGGCATTACACGGCGGAGGTGTAGAACGCGGAACGATAGAGCTGGCTGAACATTTGTCCTCAAATCACATCAAGTCGAGCGTCATTTCATCCGGCGGAAAGCTGACTAAGGAACTGAATCTGTTCAATGTCAGACACCATACTCTGCCCGTTCACAGCAAGAATCCTGTCCGCATCATACTCAATGCTTTCGCAATGGTGCGATTAATCAAAGAACACGGCATAAACTTGTTACATGTTCGCTCTAGGGCCCCAGCGTGGAGCACCCTATTGGCGTCTAAGCTGAGCGGCGTACCCTACGTTGCGACTTTCCATGGAGTCTATGGACATCAACCCGCTGCAAAGCGTTTCTATAACTCCGCAATGCTACGTGGAGTCAGAACAATCGCAGTTTCTCAGTTTGTTGAAAGGCATATACAAAGCACCTATCCAGCACTTGCCAATCACATTGTGACGATTAATCGCGGGGTTGATACGCATTTTTTTAAACCTGCTCAAGAACAAAGCCAACCAAAAGAAAAAGAAGTATTTACTCTCTTGATGCCTGCGAGATTTACCCGATTAAAAGGACATGCATTTGTCTTAAAAGCACTTGAACAATTTAATAACACACGAGTCGAGCTAATTTTTATTGGT
>NZ_LWFI01000105.1:0-651 GCF_001635735.1 Oleiphilus sp. HI0067 | reverse complement strand
ACATTGTTCATGATTTGGCCTGTCATGTTCATATTTTGACCTCTAATTGTTAGGTCTAAATTTCTTAGTTTATTAGTATGTTGCGCGCCATATGCGAGTATGGCGACATAATAAAAAGCTTGGAGAGAACAATGATAAATCTAAAAAAAGTTGTATCTAATGTAGTAAAAGCAACGGCAGCAACTGCTGTTGTATTAAGTGTTGTGGGTTGTACGGGTAGCCCATATGAAGAGCAAGTAAATGGTCGAAATGACGTGGTGACTTTAGGTGACTCTATTTTCGATTTGAATGGTGTAATTCAAGAAACGCTAGAGGCTAATGCCGGCACACAATTTCGTGACTACACGCAGTCAGGTGCTGAATTACAAGGTGGTAGCTTGGCGCCATCTGTGTATGAGCAATATGCCGCTGCAAACAGCTTCAATGGTGATATCAATACCATTCTTATGGATGGCGGCGGTAACGACATCTTGATCCCTGCTACACTTTTTGACCCTTACGGATGCCGCACGCAATGGTATCGTTGGAATCCTTCTCGTTCATGCAGAAACTTGATTGAAGATCAGCGTATTAACGCAGTGAACTTGTTGAATCAGATGGATGCAGATGGTGTTGCTAACGTTGTTTGGTTGGGTTACTACGAGCTTCCAC
>NZ_LWFI01000104.1:0-1048 GCF_001635735.1 Oleiphilus sp. HI0067 | reverse complement strand
AAGCGCGTCGTGTTTGGTGCTATTGAGCCAAAAGCTGGAGCGGTTGTTAGTCAGAATCAATTGTTAGATCACCCCGCGATGAATACTTCTGTTGAGGTGACACAGGGAGTGTTAGCCGAAGAGTCGAGTCGTCTTATTTCTTCATTTTTTGCTTTGCGTCGCGAAAAAAAGAAAGCTCTTAAGCAAGCTGCGAAGTCTTAGATATACTTTTATTAAGCTAGAAGTAAATAAACTCTGAATCTGTAAATTAAGTTGGAATTAAGGAAGAGCCATGAAGGTGTTGGTGACCGGAGGAGCTGGTTATATTGGAAGCCATGTTGTTAAGCAACTAGGTGAAGCTGGATACGATATTGTTGTCTTTGACAATCTTTCGACGGGATATGAATGGGCTGTGACCTATGGCGAATTGGTCATTGGTGACGTCGGTGATTTTGATAGGCTGGATGCTTTGTTTGCTGAACATAAGTTTGAAGCTGTGTTGCACTTTGCCGCAAATATTGTTGTTCCTGAGTCCGTTGAAAATCCTCTTAAATATTACGGAAATAACACGCGCAATACCCTCAATTTATTGAGTGTGATTGAAAAACATCAAACTCCGTACATGGTGTTCTCATCTACGGCTGCCGTATATGGGATGCCTGATGAGAAAGTACTGACAGAAGATATGCCTCTTGCACCGATCAATCCTTATGGTGCGTCTAAAATGATGAGTGAGCAGATGATCCGTGATTTATCATTTGCATCAAATTTGAAACACGTGATTCTACGTTACTTTAATGTCGCTGGAGCAGATCTTGATAGCAGAATTGGTCAAGCGACGCCTGAAGCAACGCACCTGATTAAAGTGGCTTGTGAATGTGTGAATGGGGCTAGATCAGGTATGAAGGTATTTGGAACGGATTACGATACCCGCGATGGAACCTGTATTCGTGATTATATTCACGTTGATGATTTGGCGAAAGCACACGTTATGGCCTTAGATTTTATGGCACAGGGTGGTGAGTCTAGATCTTGAACTGTGGCTACGGCCGAGGCTTCACCGTAAAAG
>NZ_LWFI01000103.1:0-1565 GCF_001635735.1 Oleiphilus sp. HI0067 | reverse complement strand
GAGAGCCATCTTCGGTGATTTCTCTTAAGTGTTGATAGGCTTGGCGCCCATCGTTTTTGAGCACTACCTCAGCACCAATGGTCTGCAAACAATTCTGAATTTGCTTTCGCGCAACCACAGAATCATCGACAACCAAAATTCGATGCTTTTGAAATTCTTCTTTGTCGCGACCGTCAAGCGTACTCTCTTTGACACTTTCATCCATCGGAGAGACTTCAGAGAGGATTTTTTCGACATCCAAAATCTCAACTAATTTGTCGTCTATTTCAGTAACGGCTGTAAGGTAGTTTTCTTTTCCAGAACCCTTCGGTGGCGGATGAATCTCTTCCCAATTTAGGTTCACGATACGTTCGACGCCTGCGACCAAAAAGCCTTGTGTATTTCGGTTGTATTCCGTGATGATAATAAATTGTTCAGTAAGATCGTCTGTAGCGACAGAACGCTGACCAGTCGCCATACCCATATCTAAAATTGGAATAGTGCCGCCCCGGATATGAGCAACACCTTTAACAACAGGATTACTTTTAGGCAGACTCGTAAGACGAGGACATTGAAGAACCTCTTTTACCTTAAAGACGTTGATGCCATATACCTGACGCCCAGCCAACCTAAATAACAGAAGCTCAAGCCTATTTTGGCCAACCAACTGCGTTCGTTGGTTTACGCTATCTAACACACCAGCCAAGGTAACACCTCGATAATTGAGAAATTAGTAAAGTTTTATCAAATCAATAATAGACCATCATTAAAAAGTAGGCCTATAGATTGCAGTAAATATCGCAAATAACGATTATTTGTCATTAAAGCGCATGTCGAAACGCCATCTATACACAATAGTTACCCTGCTTTTAGCCTCTATCGCTGCGAATAGTTCATTTGCGCAGACCTTAAATGCAGAAAATCTTATTACTGAAGCATACTCATATCTCACTATGGAACTCAGTACGTACGAGGCAAAAGGCTTCCGCACTGAATATAAGATCGGCAAAGTTTCACCGAAATTTAGTGTGCCAGTATGTGAAAGTGAAATTAAGAAAGAATTACGTAGAGATATTTTCAAAACAGCGAACAATACAATCGCCATGTCATGTGCAAGTCCANCTTGGCAAATTCATATTTCTGCCAAAGCCGCGCTATACAAGAAAGTGATTACAGCGCTGCAAAGCATTCCTAAGAACACCGCCATTAGAGAAAGCCATCTAGGTACGATGGAACAGCAGGTAAATCTCAATAGGCGTGGTAGCTACGGACATCCAGATCATCTCGTGGGAATGATTACTAAACGTAGCATTCGTCAAGGCGAAGTCATCAGCCCAACCCAGTTAAAAGCACCTATGCTCGTGCAGCGCGGAGATGAAGTTCTAATAAGCGCATCAAACAGCGCCATCCGCATTCAAATGAAAGGCGAAGCCTTGAGTGCAGGGTCTCTCGGAGAGCAAATTAGTGTTAGAAACTTATCTTCTGAGAGAATTATCCGAGCCCAAGTCCTTGAAAGAGGTAAAGTTTTAGTTGTTCTCTAAAAAAATACGAGATTTATACGAAAATTCATTAAAGTTTTTTTACTA
>NZ_LWFI01000102.1:0-1092 GCF_001635735.1 Oleiphilus sp. HI0067 | reverse complement strand
CAGGTGTGTGAATCCAGTGTATCCACGTCCGAAACGTTTAACTGCCCCGATACGTTCTTCAGCACATCTTCAACAACGGATCCTGTTGAAGCTCCACTGATTTGAGGTAAATCATTCGTGCCTTGGACTTGTATGTTGATCGGAACAAATTGTGTACGCCCGTATGCATCAACGAGCTCAACTTGAAAAGTCTTCGTTAAACTCTCGCCTTGCGCGAGTGACTGCACACTCATAGAGTTATTAGCGAGTTGGTAAGTCCACCCTCCTTTGCCATCGAGCACTAGCTCACCGTATTGATCCTTGGCCTGTCCAACGATTTGAAAACTAACGAAGCTGGCTGAATTCTGGAATTGTCCAGTCACCGATAGCAACTGATCTTCAATCACTGTATTGGACGTGTTGGTTGCCGACTGAATCAACCCAGGCTTTTCAATTTCATTTTGTTGCTCAGAATTACCCAAGCCTCTCGCAGATGTGACGTATCCCGCCTCAGTGTCGGTTAGATCCGCTTGATAGTCATGAATTGCGACCTGAGAACCACCATCGCTCAGCGTGACATCTTCTGAAGGCTTTTCCACTTCAAGCTCTGTTTCAACCAGATCAAGAATTGATTCATCAATCTCACTATTAAATACGAGACTGTCTGTCAGCGATATCTTCTCTGCTTGATCTAGCTTTGCTTGCTGACCATCTGAATGAGTAATAAGAACTGCTTGTCGTGCATGTATGAAATCGCCTGGGGACAAGACAACACTTCCATCCTCCTGAACGCGCCCAGTGGTAGAGATGTGTTCGAGATTAGAGGGTATAACAACAACTTGAGTTTCTTGCTGATCAGACATTACTTGCTCCGCAGACAAACTACGCCGGAGTATAGTCAGAGTTCGCTAAAGCGCTAATAAATCTGGCAGTTTTACCACCAAATAGTATTAGAAATAGAAGGTCTATGCTCTATAGCTATTAGCTTGCACAATAAGCAATTGCCTTATCATATGATTCGAGAAACAACTGTTTGATTCTGAATCGCGTATAGGTTTCGTCTTGATAAATACGTTGATAGCCCGCCACGATGGCTTCTACAGCATCGACGGC
>NZ_LWFI01000101.1:0-865 GCF_001635735.1 Oleiphilus sp. HI0067 | reverse complement strand
TCATTGTAAATAATAACCAGCAGACATAGAGCTTAAGCGAGTAAAAAATGGCTGACTTTTATCAAAATGGCATCATAACAACGTTACATAATCTAAGCTGTCGGTCGTATGAAGACCTCGAGAGGGAGCTGGAAGATTTTGCAACAAAACGTCCGATGGGGCTGATCTTGCCGTCTCTATTTTCTGAGTTAGAAGGGGATGCGCTACCCAAAATTATCGATTTACTTAGCGAGGTGAAGTACATCGGTGAAATTGTGATTGGTTTAGATCGCGCTAGCCTTGATCAGTATAAATACGCTTTAGGTTTTTTCTCAAAATTGCCACAACGTCATCGCGTGCTTTGGAACGATGGACCGCGATTACGTCAACTCGACGACGAGCTGCAGGCCCTCGGTGTTGCGCCTAAAGAAGCAGGTAAGGGCAGAAATGTATGGTATTGCATGGGCTATACCTTAGCGTCGAACCGATCAGAATCGGTTGCCCTGCATGACTGTGATATCGTCACCTATGATAAAGAACTTTTAGCGCGCTTAATCTACCCAGTTGCCAATCCGCATTACAATTATGAGTTCTGTAAGGGCTACTATTCTCGAGTCGCTAATGGAAAAATGAACGGACGTGTCAGTCGTTTGTTAGTGACACCATTATTACGATCTTTCAAAAGCGTTATTGGATATCGTGATTACTTAGAGTACATGGATAGCTTTCGTTATCCATTAGCTGGCGAGTTTTCGTTCCGTATCGATGTCTTAAAAGATATTCGAATTCCAAGTGATTGGGGCTTAGAGATTGGGGTGCTTTCAGAGATGTACCGCAACTATGCGCACAACCGTCTTTGCCAAGTTGATATCGCACACATATACGA
>NZ_LWFI01000100.1:0-1201 GCF_001635735.1 Oleiphilus sp. HI0067 | reverse complement strand
AACGTCATTGAAATCGCACCACTCGCGTTTATGCGGGGGCGCACCTTGAATAACGCGTTTATTATTCTGGATGAAAGCCAAAACACGACACCAGAGCAAATGAAAATGTTTTTAACACGTATCGGCTTTGGGTCTACCGCCATCATAACTGGCGACATTACACAAACCGACTTACCTAAAGGCGCCAAGTCCGGGCTCGCTGAATGCCAAACAATCTTGAACAATGTTGCCGGCATCAGCGTCACGAATTTCAATTCGGCCGACGTAGTGCGCCATCCTCTAGTTCAGCGCATTGTCGAAGCATACGACAAACACGACGCAAAGCAGAGCTAAGATGAGCAAACTCACAATCGATTTACAGATCGAAATCGGTAACAACGATTTTCCTCCACTTGATCAGTTCGAGCGCTGGGCAAACGCTGCGTATCAGGGAGAGAAACATCTCGAGATGACGATACGCATCGTTGAAGAAGAAGAATCGCACGCACTTAATTTTGAGTATCGCGGTAAAGATAAATCGACTAACGTATTGTCATTCCCATTCGAAGCTCCCGAGTTTGTGGAGATCGATTTACTTGGCGATCTAGTTATCTGTAAGCCCGTTGTTGAGCTAGAAGCAAAAGAACAAGATAAACAACTGGAAGCGCATTGGGCGCACATGGTGATTCACGGAACGCTTCACCTTCAAGGATATGACCACATTCACGATGACGAGGCTGAAGAGATGGAAAGACTTGAAATTACGATTCTCTCTGATTTAGGCTACGATAATCCTTATTTGTAAGAGGCAAACTAGTTCTACTAATGAACGACGACACTCCGAGTACCGGGCCAGCTTCAAAGAGCTGGCTAGAACGAATCTCTCAGGCTTTCTCCGATCAACCTGAGAACACAGAAGAACTTCTCGAATTACTTCGAGACAGCGAGCAGCGCAACGTTCTTGATAGCGACGCTCTGAGCATCATTGAAGGCGCAATTCAAGTCACGCAAATGCAAGCGCGTGAAGTAATGATCCCTCGCTCACAAATGATCGCCATCAAACTTAACGCTGATCCTGAAGACTACATCGGCAGCATCATCGAATCAGCGCACTCCCGTTTTCCAGTATTCGGCGAATCAAATGATGAAGTAGAAGGCGTTTTGCTAGCTAAAGACCTGCTACCGCTCGCACTTAAGGGTGAACTCAAGCGTCAGGACATCC
>NZ_LWFI01000099.1:0-894 GCF_001635735.1 Oleiphilus sp. HI0067 | reverse complement strand
ATTATGCGTATATTAGGTGTTCTTCCGGCTCGCTATAAATCAACAAGGTTTGAGGGTAAGCCCCTAGTAAGTATCGCTGGTGTACCGATGATTAAACGGACCTGTCAGCGGGCTATGCTCTCGGATAGTTTGGATGAGGTTGTTGTTGCGACTGAAGATGAGCGTATTGAACAATACTGCCGATCTGAAAATATTCCTGTTGTGATGACTAGTGATTCTTGCCTTACAGGCACTGATCGCATAGCTGAAGTAGCCGAAATGCTTGATTATGATTTTTACATCAACATTCAAGGTGATGAGCCTGTTATAGATCCAGTTGTGGTTGATCAGTTGGTCGAGCAATACAAAAAACATGGCGATTCATATATTGCATATAACCTTTACAAGATCATTTCTGATCAAAAAGAAATACAAAGCAATACGATAGTAAAAGTAGTTGTTAATGCTTTAGACGAATTGATGTATATGTCGAGACTTCCTGTGCCATTTTCTAATGTGAAAGGTGTAGAGTCTGTTTATCGTCAACAAATTCCTGTGTATGGTTTTACCAAGCAAGCGTTAAAGGTTTTTGCAGAGCAGGGTTGCTTAGGAAAAACAATTAATGAGCAATTTGAGGACGTGGAATTACTAAGGTTCGTCGATCTTGGTTATAAGCTTAAAATGACAGAGACTACTGCTGATTCAATTGCTGTCGACGTGCCAGACGACATAAAGAAAGTGGAGCGATTTTTAAGTCAATAGACTTAGGTGTTAGAAATAAAAAAGCCCGATTGGCATATGCTAATCGGGCTTTTTTATAACTTGGTACCAGTGGGCGGACTCGAACCGCCACGCCCGTGAAGGCATCGGATTTTGAATCCGACATGTCTACCAATTTCATCACACTGGCGAAGT
>NZ_LWFI01000098.1:0-1728 GCF_001635735.1 Oleiphilus sp. HI0067 | reverse complement strand
TTTGCGATTTCTTTCTTCTCAATTTCAACAGCTTTCTCAGCCTCAATCTTCTGAAGTTCAACTTCACGTTCACGAGATACAATCTCAAGATCACGCGCTCGTGTCACCTTCTCTTCTTCAATCGCTACAGCACGTTGACGATTTTGTTCTGCAACCTCAATTTCTCTCTGTTGATTCTCTTTCTGGACCTGAAGGTCTTGCTCAACCTGAATAGTCGTCGCTTCTGCTTTTTTTCGTTCTTCCTCCTGAACCTTCTTCGTCTCTGCTTGTTCGCGAGCACTAATGGTTGCAATTTCGCGCTTCTGTTTTTCTTCGGCATCCGCTTGCTGACGCTCTAGCTCAAGCATTGCTTCAACGGTCTCAACATTTTTCTTTTTTATCGCCAAAGCTTCATCTTGCTCAAGAATATTCGTTCGAACGTTCTGCTCTGCAGTTAGCGCTGTAATCTTTTTAATCCCTTCTGCATCAAGAATGTTGTTTGGGTCAAGGGACGCTTTAGGCGTTTGCTCTAAGTAATCAATCGCCACATCTTCGAGAACGTAGCCGTTCAAATCATCACCGATGACTTCAACGATTTTGTCTCTGAATTCTTGTCGGTTCTCAAACAGCTTAACGAAGTCAATTTGCTTACCTACAGTCTTAAGTGCCTCTGAAAATTTCGCATTGAACAGTTGATTGACTGCTTCTTTATCAGACGCACGATCTGCACCAATTGACTTAGCTACTTTCAACACATCATCAGCTGTTTCATTTACTCGCAGGTAGAAAGCTACGGTGATATCCGCACGCATATTATCGGCACAGATCAATCCATCTTTACCTCTTCGATCAACTTCTAAAGTGATCAAGGAGATTCGCATCAATTCTTTCTTATAAATAATGGGATAAACCAAAGCACCAGTGAAGTGAACTTTTGGTTTTGACGACATATCGTTAACAATCAGAGCTGTTCCTTGCTCTACCTTTATGTAAAAGGCTTTAAACAGCGCAGCAAAGCCCATTAGAAAGACAAAAAATATTCCTACACCAAATACCAAAGGCATCAACACAGACAGATCGGCCATAGTGGTTACTCCATTTCCAAGATTGTATCTTTAATTAAAATTTGATCAGCTTCCCGCGAAGTCATCCTCAGAGATCACGCGGTAAGTATTTTCTTCTTTGTTATATTCGAGCAGCACAACCCGATCTCCTTTAGAAAAACTTGCGCTGCCATCAGTACGCACCTTCAGCAACAACCCGGCGCCACCATCTTCAAGAGTTGCCTCCCCAAAGCTGTTATCCACACGAGATGTTTTAACTACAGCCGTTTGGCCCAAAACGCGCTTGACTGTTTCTTGAGATGCTTTTTTGAACAAAGGCCGTAATGGTTTGATAAGCGCTGCAGTTATCATGACGGAAATATATAGCGACCCAAGCAATATTGGGATACTAGCCAAAAGACTAAACAAACCTTCTGGTAAAATACCCATCAAAAAGTGCACTACGTAGTAGCAAATGACCCAACCAAATAATGCGATAAACGACAAAATAATTGTGACCGGAACGCCATGAAGACCAAAGCGCAACATCAAGCCAGCTAAAACGTTCGCACTATTCAAACCCTGTTCGGCATTGATATCAATTCCATTGGCTTCGGGAATATCGAAATCCAGCACATCAATTTCAATTAAGCCCAAAACTGCGACGACCCAATACAGCACGACAACAAGCAAAAGGAATGTAAAG
>NZ_LWFI01000097.1:0-870 GCF_001635735.1 Oleiphilus sp. HI0067 | reverse complement strand
AGCGTCTTCTTGTAAAAAGTGCCCGCCCTTGAGTGTAATGTGCTCTTGACCGTGAGCCCCCGGAATACGCTTCTGCATGTATCTATCGCCTCCGCGCGTAATTGGGTCGCCATTGCTGAATGTGGTTAGGAATGGTTTTTCCCATTTCTCGAGGACTTTCCAAGCTTCTTTATTTGCGCTAGATGCTGGATTATCAGGGGAGATTGGGACGAGTGCAGGAAAAGCTCTTGTTCCAGCTTTGTATTTTGAGCTAGGAAACGGCGCATCGTAAGCACGTATTTCATCAGGACTAAGCGTTTTAAAACAGCCAGTGTTTATGATTTTCGCGATGGGAAACCAGGGGCTGTTTAATGCAAATGCGCGCCAAATTTTAAATGCTTTTGGAACTGTCTCATCACCCGTGGGCAACATGCCGTTGCCAACTACGATGGCTTTAAATCTGTCTGAGTTCTCTGCGGCTAAGCGTAAGCCAAGTAGTGATCCCCAGTCTTGGCATACAAGAGTGATGTTGTTGAGCTCGAGTTGATCAATGAAATTAAGAAGCCAGTCAACATGTGTTTCGTAGCTATAGTCGTTTTTATTGGTTGGTTTATCTGATTTTCCGAAGCCAATGAGATCTGGCGCAATCACTCTATGTCCAGCAGCTGCGCAAATAGGAATCATGTGTCGATATAAATACGACCATGTTGGTTCGCCATGGAGCATGAGAACGGGATCTGCATTTTTAGAACCTTCGTCAACATAGTGCATCCGCAAGCCATCAATATCTTTATAGTTGGGCTTGAAAGGGTAATTAGATAGGCGAGCAAAGCGAGAGTCTGGCGTGCGAATGAATGGAATCATGTATAGCCTCTATATGTTTTTATTTTT
>NZ_LWFI01000096.1:0-1330 GCF_001635735.1 Oleiphilus sp. HI0067 | reverse complement strand
AAACCGCTGTTGCTATGGATCAATGACGGACTCATGGCTTTGTTCTTCTTCCTTATAGGTCTAGAAGTAAAACGCGAAATACTAGAAGGACATTTGTCATCGAAGGATCAAATTATTCTTCCTGGTATAGCGGCAATAGCAGGGATCGTTGCTCCGGCTTTAGTGTATGTATTTTTTAATACTGGCGATGAAGTCGGGCTAAGAGGTTGGGCGATTCCTTCGGCGACCGATATTGCCTTTGCGCTGGGTTTGTTTAGCTTATTTGGTAAGAGCTTGCCTTTAACCTTAAAGCTGTTCTTACTGTCTGTGGCTATCTTCGATGACATTGGCGCAATCGTTATTATCGCTCTGTTTTATTCTGCGGATTTGTCAGGTCTTTCTTTGTCTGTGGCGGGATTTGGCTTAGTCGGATTGTTTATCTTGAACCGTTTAAAGGTGAGAGCGCAAGCTGCGTATATCATCATAGGTGTGGTTGTCTGGGCGGTCGTATTGAAGTCAGGCGTGCATGCGACGCTTGCTGGTTTCATCGTCGCTTGGTTTATACCTCTCAATGTGAAGACTGAGCACGGGCATTCCATGCTCAAGCAAATGGAGCATGGCATTCAGCCATGGGTCGCATTTTTCATCCTGCCTGTCTTTGCGTTCGCTAATGCGGGTGTGAACTTGGTAGGTATTGGAGTGGAAGACTTGTTCCATCCCGTTACGATGGGCATCGCACTTGGGCTATTTGTTGGTAAACAAATCGGTATTTTTGGTGTGTGTTGGTTAGCAATCAAGTCAGGTATTACATCGCTTCCTAAGGGAACGACTTGGTTACAACTCTATGGTGTGTGTATTCTTTGCGGCATAGGTTTTACGATGAGTTTGTTTATCGGGTCGCTTGCTTTTGAAGGCATGGATGCAGCATATCAAGAGAGCGTTAAGCTAGGAGTTTTGTTAGGCTCGTTGTTGTCAGCCGTGATGGGATCGATAGTAATTGTGAAGAGTCGTGAACAAGAGGTGCCAGACCTGCGAGCACAACAGAGCTACTCATAGTTAGGACTAAGGCTTTGCTCAGCTTATGCTGGGTAAAGCCTTGATAGTAGTGCTGGGACGGCAGTTTCAGTCCTTAAGATCCGATCTCCTAGATGCACAGACTCAAACTGTTGTTCGTAAAATTTCGAGACCTCATATTTTGTAAATCCTCCCTCTGGACCAATTGCTAAGGTCACTGGCTGTTTCGGATCTAATTGAACAGGGCACGGCGTTTCAGTGTGCGGATGTGCGATGAGTTTGAGGTCATTTCCCGCTAGGTCGCTTAATTCGTCTTCTACAAAAGGTTTGAACAGCT
>NZ_LWFI01000095.1:0-1506 GCF_001635735.1 Oleiphilus sp. HI0067 | reverse complement strand
TATTTGGTGACAGCTTGTCTGACTCTGGCAACTTAACGGAAGTATTCCAATCGCCAGTTGAAGTTAAGTTCACCAATATTTCTCCGTTCACGGGACAAGCAACGATCGCAACCGATGCGCTTGCTGCAGGTCTGGGTTTAACAAACAACCCGTCAAAGTGGTTGCTAGGCCAAAACGTCGGCACTAACTATGCTGTCGGAGGCGCTGCCGCAATCCCATCAGATCCTAACAACGACACGAGTCTTCCAATCCAGATTGGCGCGCACTTGTTGTCGACTGGTGGTGTAGCAGATGCAAACGGCCTATACGTTATTGTTATCGGTGGTAACGATTTGAACGCTGCTGCGCAAATTCGTGCACAAGGCGTATTTACAGCTCCAGGTGCAGAACGTCAGGCAGCTCGCAAAGGATCTAAGGATCGCGTTGACGCAGCAGTAGATGTAATCAGTAATCAAATCCAAACCTTGATCGCGACTGGCGCAACAGCTATCGCGGTAGCAGACGCTCCAGATATCAGCAAAACACCTCTTCTTAGAGCAAATGTTAACGACCTGTATCAAGCAGCTGTAGCATCAGGTAATCCCCAAAACGAACGTCGTGCTCTTGAGTACCCAGAAAAAGTGTCAAGTCTTGTGGATCGTTTCAATCGTAAACTTCGTAAATCAGTTCGCAATATTGAAGCAGCAACAGGTATTGATATTATTGAATACTCACTACAAGACTTCTTAGATCGTACAATTGAAGAAGGTGAAGAAGCCGGTTTGAACACAACAACTCCTTGTGTTGAATCAGTACCCGCACTTGCTGATTGCTCAGCATTTGTTTTCTCTGATGGTTTCCACCCAAGCAGTACCGTTCACACGCAAGCTGGTCAAGAATTTCTTGAAGCTGTATTGAGCCAATAATCCGCTCTTGGATTGGGATCAGAGTGAAAAAACTCTGACCCCAATCTATATTCATATCCGTTTACCTTTGCCCTAACACCGATAGAGCTGCAACACGATAGGCTTCTGCGAGTGTTGGATAGTTAAAAATATTCTCTACAAAAATATCAACAGGGCTGTCGGATAGCATCGCCATCTGACCAATATGAACGAGTTCCGTAGCCCCTTCACCAACTATCTGAACACCCAAGATTTTCTTCCCTTGTTCATCGCAAATGATTTTCAACAAACCATCTTCTATACCACTGATCTGACCTCGAGAAATCTCTTCAAATTTGGCAACACCGACAATGACATCACCCTTGGCTCTAGCCTGTTGTTCAGTGAGCCCAATGCCTGAAATTTCAGGAATGGAGTAAATACCTGCTGGAATGAAATCTGCCATTTTACCAACGCTAATACCTAAGGCATTTCGACTTGCACGGCGCCCCTGCTCCATCGAAGCCGAAGCCAAAGATGGCGGGCCAATTACATCACCAGCCGCGTATATATTGGAAACACTACTTCGTAACTCGTTGTCTACCTGAATATGCCCTTGATTGGTCAACACCACGCCTGCTTT
>NZ_LWFI01000094.1:0-776 GCF_001635735.1 Oleiphilus sp. HI0067 | reverse complement strand
ATCATTTTCGAAAATATAGGCTGCCGTATGCGCGATTTCATCAACCCGCCCCATACGACCTAACGGAATTAAATTCGCGACTTTATTGAAGGCTTCTTCAGGCATGAGATCCGTCATTTCGGTTTCAACAAAACCCGGTGCGATTCCGGCAGAACGAATGCCATAGCGGGCTAATTCTTTAGCCCATGTTACAGTCATTGCCGCGACACCTGCTTTAGCTGCACTGTAATTTGTTTGACCAAAATTACCGGCTCGACTTACGCTTGAAATATTAATAATGACGCCACCAGAGCCTTGCTCAACCATGCTTGCAGCAGCTTCGCGTCCACATAAAAATACACCGGTGAGATTCACGTCGATCACTGCTTGCCACTGGGCTAATGGTAATTTCTGAACCTCGTCATCATTAGTTTTGACCATCAAGCCATCTTTGAGAATGCCTGCATTGTTTATCAAACCATCTAAGTGCCCAAAATCTTCTTTTATCTGCAAGAATGTCTGCACAACCTCATGCTCTTGAGCCACGTTACAGGCATAGCCTTTTGCATTCGGTAGCTCTTTTACTGCGTTATTAGTTGCTTCTATATCCAGATCAATTAGCGCAATGAGTGCGCCTTTTTCTGATAGTAGNTTTGCCATCGCGAAGCCTAGTCCGCGTGCCGCACCGGTGACGGCAATTACTTTATTCTTTATATCCATAGTTCTTAATCGATCGAATTTAAATTGGTGATGGTATGTTACTACAGCGAGCATATTGTACGCCTTGATTTTTATAT
>NZ_LWFI01000093.1:0-873 GCF_001635735.1 Oleiphilus sp. HI0067 | reverse complement strand
TACTAAATGGTGGCAGTGCGCAGAGCTGTCTTTCTCGCAACTCATTTTCCATAAAGCTGTGATAATCGTGTTGTTTTAAGGTCTCGAAGAGTGAGTGCTCGGGTTGGCGTGTTTGTATCGCTACATGCCCTGCTTTTTCTCCGCGGCCAGCCCTGCCCGCAACTTGCAATAATTGTTGAGCACCTTTTTCCATTGCCCGGAAGTCTGAGCTAAAAAATAGGCCGTCCGCATCGACGACAACAACGAGTGTGACGTCTGGAAAATCATGTCCTTTTGCAAGCATCTGTGTGCCTACAATTAAGCAAGGGGAGCCATCTCGAATCTCTGTGATGCATTCGTCCAATTGTGTTTGGTTTTTAATGTTGTCGCGATCGAGGCGCAGCGTTCGGGTATGCGGGAAATAATAATTAAGTATTTGTTCTATACGTTCTGTGCCTGCACCAACTGCATTCACATTTGTACCTTGGCACTCTGGACATTGGTGGCTGATCTGATGTTTGTGGTCGCAATGATGACAATGTAGATGCGCAGGAGTGTTGTGCACGGTCATTCGCGCGTCACAGTTAGGGCAGTGGCATATCCAGCCACAATCAAAGCACATTAAACTCGGCGCGAGACCTCGGCGGTTATGGAAAATAATGACCTGATTGTTTTGATCAATTTCTGATTTGATGCGTGCCAATGTTCGTGGGCTAAGAATGTCCTTAGACTTTAGCGCTCTCATATCTTCAAGGCTGACGCTGGGCAATACGCTTTTCTTGGCACGATGTTTCAGTGTTAAGTGTTTGAATCGTCCTTCCAAAATGTTGAGAGAGCTGTCTGATGAAGGGGTGGCGCTGCCAAGAATAACAGGGCATTGGTTGAGCTGCGCCC
>NZ_LWFI01000092.1:0-977 GCF_001635735.1 Oleiphilus sp. HI0067 | reverse complement strand
TGAATTTGGTCGGCATGGCATTTCAGCATACAACGGGTTACTTCGCAGATCGTATGACGCCGATCAAAGGGTGGGGTGAAGAGTGGTACAAAGGTGCGAGCAAATTCATGCATATGTTAGAGAAGCACCTAGCAGACTCAGAAGTTGTCGCAGGGGACAGCTACTCAATTGCCGACATCACCGCTATGTGCACGGTCGATTTTGCACGTGTTGTTCAATTACGCCGCGGCGAAGAGCAAGTGAATCTAAACCGATGGTATGAAGCTGTTTCTGGTCGTGCTAGTGCAAAAGCCTAACAATGCACCCTTAAAGACAGCAAATCGAATTTCAAAGTTAAGGACCCTTTATGAGTCACGATGTATACGAACCACCTAAAGTGTGGGCTCCCGAAGAAGGAAATGGCGGCAAGTTTGCTAACATTAATCGTCCAACTTCAGGCGCAACACACGACAAAGAGCTACCTTCGGGTGACCATCCTTTCCAGCTATATTCGCTCGCCACACCGAATGGTGTGAAGGTCACGATGATGCTTGAAGAACTACTTCAAGCAGGTCACACCGGTGCGGAATATGATGCTTGGCCAATCAACATCATGGAAGGAGATCAATTCGGTAGTGGGTTTGTAGCGATTAATCCAAACTCTAAAATCCCAGCTTTGTTCGATAAAGAAGCGGACGTCCGCATCTTTGAATCTGGAGCAATTCTGTTTTATCTCGCAGAAAAGTTTGATGCCTTCTTGCCAAAAGAGACTAAAGCGCGCGCTGAGTGCATGAGTTGGTTGATGTGGCAAATGGGTGCAGGTCCGTTTTTGGGTGGCGGTTTTGGGCACTTCTATGCCTACGCACCAGAAAAATATAAGTATCCAATTGATCGCTATACCATGGAGGTGAAGCGCCAGTTAGATTTGTTAGATAAGCACCTTGCAGATAACGAATACATGGTCGGCAGCGAATATACGATTGCAGATATGACCATCT
>NZ_LWFI01000091.1:0-1434 GCF_001635735.1 Oleiphilus sp. HI0067 | reverse complement strand
GACCCTTTTTTATATGTGTAGAAATAGAAAGAAATAACTATGGAACTCCGCTCAGATTTTTCAGACCGTTTTGTTGTCGCGCCACAAGATTATCATTGGGTTGATTCACCTATGCCCGGTGTCGAGCGCATGATGCTGGACCGTATTGGTGATGAAGTCGCGCGAGCAACATCGATTGTGCGATACGAAGCAAATAGTGAATTCTCCCCGCATACCCATACGGGTGGCGAAGAGTTTTTTGTATTAGACGGTGTGTTTGAAGACGAACATGGTCAGTACCCAGCAGGTACCTATGTCCGCAATCCAATTGGTACGGCGCATCAACCCAAAATTGGCGATCAAGGTGCGACGATCTTTGTAAAGCTTCAGCAGTTTGATCAGCGAGATACGTGGCAATTTAGTATCGATACAACGTCAACTGCTTGGTTACCCGGCTTAGTTGAAGGTCTCTCTGTCATGCCCCTGCATGAGTTTGAAGGGGAACATGTCGCACTAGTGCGCTGGGCTCCCAATACTATTTTTAATCCACATAGACATTGGGGCGGGGAGGAAATCTTTGTTCTCGAAGGTACTTTCTATGATGAGCATGGTGAATACCCGAAAGGAACATGGATTCGTTCACCACATATGAGCCAGCATCACCCCTTCACAAAAGAAGATGGTTGCACCATTTATGTCAAAACAGGTCATTTGCCAATCTAAGTTGAGCCTTAAGTTTGGGGGCAGAGTAAAAGTACTTTGCCCCTAATATTTGATCTCCAAACGCTAAGAAGCCTATTAACTTGGTGAAATAGTGCTCAGTTTCGCTACGTTTATATCTTTCGAACTAGTAATGTTTCTCTGAATAGGTATTATGTAACCATATGTAACTAACATAATGTTTCATGGACGATAGTTCGGAGCTAAAAATGAAAAAAGTAGTATTAGCGAGCGCTTTATTGGCAGCGAGTGTATCTGCACAAGCAGGTTTGATAACAACTGTTGAAGCCGAAAATCAATTTGTAAGTACAGTATCTGATAGCCTAGATATCATTGATTTTGACGAAGGCAATGTAGGTAATATCTCTGGAGACTACACAGTCTACTCAACGCCAAGTGGTACAAATCAAAGTGCGCCTCCTTTTGGCATTACCAGTGAATATTTGAGTGTTCCAAACCCTAACCAAAATGGTTCAGCAACTATTTTGCTTGACGAAACTTACAACTTTTTCGGTTTGTTTTGGGGATCGGTTGATGACTACAACAGCATTACGTTCTACAACGGTGATGTGAGCGACGATAACAATATCGTAGCGTCGATCTCTGGTGATCAGATTGATGATCTACTTGCAGACGGAAACCAAGTTAGCTGGACTTCTAACCGCTTTGTAAACTTCTTCTTTACTGATGGTGATGTGTTCGACCGTTATGTACTAACTAGTAATGGTTATGCGT
>NZ_LWFI01000090.1:0-1108 GCF_001635735.1 Oleiphilus sp. HI0067 | reverse complement strand
TAGCAATTGGCCTAGGTGTAGGCTCAAAAAACGCAAATGGCGAATGGCTTGATACGTTATTCCCAGCTCCGCTATATCAACCTGAGCAAGGCCTTGTTGACGCACTTCTCTCTACATTAGGTTTAGATGGCGGAAACCAGACGCTGACACTCACTGCGGAGCAAACGCAGCTTATCGCTGACACCCACGCACTCGGCGAGCTATCTGTTGTTGCAGAAAAACTAAGAAGCTCAGAAAACCCTGTCGCTCTCGTTATTATTGAAGAAGATACGACAGCATCGAGCACACCAGAGGTGTACTTAAAGCTACACCTTATCTCTCATCGTCTAGTGAAGCCTCACGGCATCAAGCTCGACGGAATCTTTGGTCTACTTCCTAACGTCGCATGGACAAACGAAGGCGCAATCGACTTAGCAGAATTACCACAACGCCAACTTGAAGCGCGTATGCAAGGTAAAGTCATTGAAGTGAAGTCTGTCGACAAATTCCCACAAATGACCGACTATGTGGTTCCTTCTGGTGTTCGTATTGCTGATGCGGCGCGCGTTCGTCTCGGCGCTTATATCGGTGAAGGCACCACCATTATGCACGAAGGTTTTGTTAACTTTAACGCTGGCACCGAAGGCACTTCAATGGTTGAAGGCCGTATTTCGGCGGGCGTTATGGTCGGTAAAGGCTCTGACCTTGGCGGCGGCTGTTCGACAATGGGCACGCTATCAGGCGGTGGTAATATCACCATTTCGGTTGGTGAAAGCAGCTTAATCGGTGCAAATGCAGGTATCGGTATTCCACTAGGCGATCGCTGTACTGTTGAGTCTGGGCTATATATCACAGCAGGTACAAAAGTTGTGATGCTAGACGCTGATGGAAATGAAGTTGAAACAGTTAAAGCGAGAGACCTTGCCAATAAAGCAGACTTACTATTCCGACGTAACTCTGCTAACGGTCGTGTTGAGTGTTTAACTAACAAGACCGCAATTGAGCTTAACGAAGCGCTTCACGCGAACAATTAAGCTTTAATAGATAGGGGCAGCTTAATGCCCCTTCTTCAAGTGATATTTATATTCATACAAAGAGCTTCTGATGCCAGATATCAACACGCCCACTA
>NZ_LWFI01000089.1:0-700 GCF_001635735.1 Oleiphilus sp. HI0067 | reverse complement strand
TTATGGTTATGAAGTAACTGAGTTCTTCGATGCTATGGATGCGCTTGTTGTTCACTCCGTAGATAATATCGCCAATTTCAAAGCCTTGGAAAGCAGCGGTTGATCGTTCCTCGATGTTCATGACCATGACGCCGACACTCCGTTCTTTATCTGGGTTAATAAGATCTTGGAGTTGCAGACCTGATAGGCTGGGGTGTAATTGAACGCCTTTAATTTCTGGTATCGGAATTTCTTCTGTTTCGACGACTAGTTCGAGTGTTCTTTCACCTCTTAACAGTTTGAGTTTTAATGTTTCACCCAGCGGCGCTAATCCTATCTGATTTCGCATGTCTTCTGCGTTTTTAACTGGCCGTTCATTTGCCTCAATAATAACATCTCCTTGGACTAGTCCGGCGCGCTCTGCCGCACTGTCAGTTTTCACTTCACTAACTAATGCGCCTTGATAAAGATTCAAGCCGAAGGCTTCTGCCAGATCTGCGGTTAAATCTTGGAAGCTTGCGCCAATTCCTCCGCGCTTCACCTCTCCGTATAGAATCAACTGTTTTAAGATGCTTTGTGCCACAACAGAGGGAATCGCAAACCCGATGCCTACATTGCCGCCTGCTGGTGCAAGGATGGCGGAGTTAATGCCGATCAGCTCGCCGCGCAAATTGATGAGCGCTCCCCCAGAATTACCAGGATTGATGGATGCGTCTGTTTG
>NZ_LWFI01000088.1:0-826 GCF_001635735.1 Oleiphilus sp. HI0067 | reverse complement strand
CGGTAACAGCAATAATGTTTGCGCCGAGGCGTTTTTTAACCTCAAGAGTGAGTGCTTGCTTACCATTTACTCTGGCGAAACCGTTAGGGTCTTTGAAGGTTCTTTTGATGCTTGCGACATCGCGGAATGGCACAACGGTGCCGGCTTCAACTTTAATGGGCATCGACATTATGTCATCGAGATCTTCGATGACGCCCGAGACTTTCATTACTTGGCGTCCAGCACCATTATCAATGGCGCCTGCCGCGACAAGACGATTATTTCGAGAAACAACGTTCAGCACGCTTTCAAAATCGATACTGTAAGTTTCAAGAATGAGGGGGTCGACAATAACTTCTAGCAATTCTTCGCGCTCACCGGCGATATCGACTTCTAACACACCACCTAAGGCTTCAATGTCGTCACGCAAGTCACGGGCAATTGCAAGCAAGTTTCGTTCGGGTAACGCGCCCCCTAAACTAATGCTCATGACGGGGAAGAGTGCGACGTTAATTTCGTTTACTGTCGGCTCATCACTACCTTCGGGGAGCTTAGATTTAGCTCGATCGACCTTTTCTCGCACATCATCTAGTGCTGCATCGCCATCAAATCCAGCATCGAACTCTAGCGTGACAGAAGCGTGTCCTTCGCCAGCGATAGAGGTCATTTCTTTTACGCCCTCTATTGATTTGAGCTCTTTCTCCATCGGACGCACGAGCAATCGCTCTGCATCTTCGGGAGAAATGCCTTCATAGGTCATGGATACGTAGATCCATGGAATAGGGATATCTGGCTCAGACTCTTTAGGTATTGAGTTGTAAGAGGCGATACCTGCGATGAGCAGGAA
>NZ_LWFI01000087.1:0-915 GCF_001635735.1 Oleiphilus sp. HI0067 | reverse complement strand
TTCAGTTTCAGGCTTTATTAGATAAGCTTGCGTATAGTCCTTCGCGCGATGAGTTATGGCTGGCCGGGGATCTCGTCAATAGAGGGCCTGACTCCCTATCCTGTTTGCGATTGGCGAGAGACCTCGAAGCGAGAATTGTTTTAGGGAACCATGACTTACATCTTTTAGCTTGTTACTATAGTGAGCACTTACTAAAGCGAAAAGATACTTTGCGCGAGATATTTGAGGCTAATGACTGTGACGATTTAATGGAATGGTTGCGCAAACAGCCCCTTGTACAAGTAGACGACGATAAAAAGCTTTTCATGAGTCATGCTGGCTTGCCGCATATTTGGAAAGTAAAAAAAGCAAGAAAATACGCCCAAGAAGTGCATGAAATATTAGCTGGCAATGATAAGAAAGCCTTGAGCTCTTACTTCAGTGAAATGTATGGCAACGACCCTGATGTTTGGGATAGAACTCTTACAGGGCAAACCCGACTGAGGGTGATTACAAACTACTTAACGCGCATGCGCTTTGTTGATCAAAATGGTCGTTTAGATTTTTCAGTAAAAGAAGGTGTCGATAAAACACCTCATGATTTTAAACCTTGGTTTGCATACCCAGTTACGCATAAGTGGGTAACAATTTTTGGTCATTGGGCTGCGCTAGAGGGGCATACTGGAAGCCGACAGTTTCAAGCGATTGATACAGGCTGTGTCTGGGGTGGCAGTCTAACTGCATTAAATATCGATACGTTTGAGCGTGTCAGTGTCGAGGCTTGAAGTAAGCCAAATACGGATAAGAATTACAACGAAACATGAATCGTCTTTCATCAACTTTGCTAGCGATTAGCTTTCTGTCAGCAGGTTTGTCTGTAGCTTTAGGTGCGTTTGCCGCACATGCTTTAAAGTCCAGATTAAGTGAACGCATGTT
>NZ_LWFI01000086.1:0-1883 GCF_001635735.1 Oleiphilus sp. HI0067 | reverse complement strand
GGAGGAAGGAAATATTCATCAACTTTGTAAAAATACTCTAAAACTCGTGAGAACCTGGAATATTCACATGGGGATCGTAAGAGACATTGTGCTTGATGAGTATGGTTTATATTCCTGTGGAGAAGATGGGAGAGTTGTTCATATAGTTGGCTTTCTGGATAAATGGAATGAACTGTTTAGGCATGAAAATTTTGCAACTTCGCTGTGCTGGCTAGAAGATAATCTTCTTGCTTCTGCTTCCTATGCTGGTCGAATAGAAATACATCAATTGGGTTAGCGTACACTTCAGTTAGGCTTTCGATTAGCAATATTATCCGCATTAATTGATTCCCCCTCCTCGACAGCAGCCCCTCAACGTAGAGCGCTTTGAATGTCAAACAAAGCGCAGGGGAATTCAGTTTCTGATTGTCGTTGGAGCGGCAAGTAAATGCTTAGTTGTTGTTCTGGACGAACGTCAATTTTGATCGAGAGAGTCGATCAAAACAGAGCCATGAAATCTTTGTTTGGACAAAGCTTTCATTAGCGAATTGTGGAATTCGCTCTCTGCCGACTCCGCTCGTAGGCGAGCTGCGCATAAACCCATTGGCTGAACGCCATATGGATTTATTTACCAGTATCGGGGGCGTCTGACATTTAGGAAGGTTGATTCAGTTTGTCTCTTAGTTCTAGAAGTTGGTTTGCTGTGGCCTTAATTTCGTCATGCATATGCAACTTATCTAGCCAAGATTTCTTAATGTTACTCGCTCCGTAATATGCTCCAGAAATCTGTCCACAAATTGCGGCAGTGGTATCGGCATCATCGCCCAAATTTGCAGATTTTAGTATTGCGGACTCATAAGAATCTGTTGTGAAAAATGACCACAGAGCCGCTTCTAGAGAATGAACGACATAGCCACTTCCTGATATTTCTTGTTCTGATTTGTTCAGGAATCTTCCATCTGAGATTAAGTTAATCTTTTGTGTATAAGGTTTATATGAAGAGCTATTCAATAAATCGCCTTTATCAACTCCATCTAGCGTAAGACATAGCAGATCTGCAAAGTATTTGCACGCATCGATGCACTCTGCTGTTCCATGAGTCGTCCTTGAACTTTCTCCAGCATACTTAATCACATTATCGATATTCCCATAGTAAGTCATTGGAACAGGTGCTAGACGCATTAGGGAACCATTGCCTGCGCAATCAGGTTCTATTGAACCAGCGAAGGGCTTTTTATTCTCCAAGTATTTATTGAGTGCCTCAACAACAGTGGAACCGATATCGAAACATTCGCCAGTACTGCTCAGATAACCCCACTGCCACCAATTACAATAGCGATTCATTTGGTCAATAGGGTCAAATCCATTCCGTTGAATAAGAGATTCCGCAAGGCAAAGTGCCATAGAGGTGTCATCTGTCCATTGGCCCGCTCTAAGACCAAAGGGTCCTCCGCCGATCATGTCATCAATAGGCGTAAAGCTTCCCTTTGGCATAAATTCGAGTGTTGTTCCAATTGCATCACCAACGGCGAGTCCAAGAAGGCACCCTTCATAACGGTCTAGTAGGCTTAACATAAATATCTAAATTCCGTATTCCTTTGAAGCAGTCATCTTTTATGCGGCACTAAAGTTATTACCTGTTAGAGCTTTCGGTTTTGGTAATCTGAAAAGTCAGGTTTATCTCTTTCGAAATTTGTCATTAATGGTGATGCAACCAGAAAATCAGCGGTACTCTCATTACATGCAATCGGGATATTCCAGAGAGATGCGATACGTAAAAGCGCCTTGATATCAGGGTCATGAGGCATTGGTTCAAGTGGATCCCAGAAGAAGATAAGCATATCTATTTTTCCTTCAGAGATTTTTGCACCAATTTGTTGGTCGCCGCCTAGAGGACCGCTATG
>NZ_LWFI01000085.1:0-1770 GCF_001635735.1 Oleiphilus sp. HI0067 | reverse complement strand
TTTTCGTGTTGACTGTTTTGGCGTCAAGCAACACAACAGAGTCTTTCGGCGACTCATGTTCAAAGTGACCGAGCTGAGAATCCCAATTTAGACGGACTTTATGCTGAGATTGCTCGATCGACAGGTTTTTCAACTGTGTTGAGATAACAAAACGATGATCAACTTCGGTATCTATGAGTTGTTTAATTTGCTTTTTAACGTCACCAAAATCAAACACCATACCTTGATCATCAAGCTCGCCCTGCAATTCAATATCAACAATCCAGCTTTCTCCCATAATGCCGCGTTGAGCGTCGAAATATGAGAAGTCGATGACTGTTAAATTTTGAACAAAAAGGCGGTTCATGGCGAATCCTGTTTGGTAACCAAATGGTCAATGAATAGCGCTGCGGAGTCTACCAAAGTGTAGGTTTAAAACCACTTATTTCCCAATCAAACTTACACTTTTAATGCAGCGCGCTGGAGGATACTCGCTTGAGCGTAGTTTTGGATGACCTGTTTGGCTAGATCATTAATCAAATTGTCTTCAATCGTGACTGAAAGGCGTTTATTTAAAACTGTTAAACTGGTTTGTTCTTCTTCTGCCAGATCTGCTGGAGGAGCGTAATTATTATGGACTAACTTGTCGCATAATGAATTAATTGGAAACACGCGATAACTGCAATGCATTTCGCGATCTATCTTTGAAGCAAACTGACCATAGATGTCTTGCCCATGGGCGTTTGTTCCATCAAGCGACACCGGAGCTCCAAAGTGAACATGTATCTGCCCCTTACTTCCAATAATTCCTGTGAGTGTTTCGAACTTGTCGCTAGCGAGTTTCTCTTCAACAGTGCTTTTAGACTGTGAGATGATGCGCTTAGCTTTAATCTGATCGCAAGGGTCCCATTCGTATGAGAGCGTGATGGGGACAATTTTTAGTGCGTTAAGGTATTCGAGTTGTTCCGTTTTTGGCTTGCTTAAACTCATCATCTTGATGAGTGCAGGGTTAGTCGTATCAATATTATTAATCGCACGTCCTTCTCTTTGTGCGAGCCATACACTCTCATTAAAGGTATGGATAATCTCAGAGATATACGACGATTGCAGTTTGAGTGATCGAAGCAGTGCTTTTGGTGATGTGACCGATCTATTCACGCGAAAACATTTATTGAGTAATGCCATGCGCGTTGCGGTTTTACTAAGCAAGAGGTTATCGCCAATTGCACTGTGTACGGTAGAGCGGCCATCGTTGTATAGCGCGGTATTTATCAGTACTGGATCTAAAACAATGTCTCGGTGATTCGAAATGAATACATAAGGCGTGTTTGGATCGAGTTGGTCTAAGCCTGTGCTTGTTAAACTTGAATAAGTCCCTTCAATTTTTGGAACTAATCGCGTTATGAGCCAGTCTTGTATTTCTGCGATCGTTGAGCATGCATACAAATCTGTTGTATCGAGTGTTTGGCCCGGAAATAATTGGCCGAGTACAAACGATAGGCGAGTGCTGTCGTGTAATTCCTGCAGTATGACGTCGACTTCTGAGTCGTCAAAGCAACGGACACTTTCGTATAAAGACTTAAAGGTTTGATCGAAAAGCATGCTGGGATCAGTATTATTAACGTTGTTCTTACTCTTACTATAGACAAATAAAATGCAGAGTGCTGTTTTCATTCAATTTGCAAAGTACCCCGTTCTAGGAAACGTAAAGACACGCCTTGCTCGTTTCGTTGGTGAGCAGGGTGCTCTTGACGCCCATATTCGTTTGACGGCGGCGGTTAACCAACAACT
>NZ_LWFI01000084.1:0-1560 GCF_001635735.1 Oleiphilus sp. HI0067 | reverse complement strand
AAATCCAAGTTTCTTACGCGATTGGTGTTGCAGATCCAACATCCATTTCTGTGAACACATTTGGTACAGGTAAGATTTCCGATATCGAGCTTGCGAAAGTTATCCGCGAAGTATTCGATTTACGCCCTTACGCTATTCAGACTCAACTAGACTTGCTGAACCCTATGTATCAAATCACTGCTGCATACGGTCACTTTGGTCGTGAACCAGAAGAAGTGACTTACGAGTATGAAGAAGGTGGTGAGAAAAAATCGAAGACATTCACAGCCTTTACTTGGGAAAAAACAGATCGCATTGACGCACTTAAAGCTGCTGCAGGCGTTTAAAACACTATTTGTTTATAGACATTACAATCGCGCGTAATCGCGAAGGACAGAAATAATGAGCACGAATTTACAAGCTGTTGAAAATGGTTTCACAGACTACAAAGTAGCAGACATTGGTCTTGCTGATTGGGGCCGTAAAGAGATTGAAATCGCTGAAGGTGAAATGCCAGCATTGATGGCACTTCGTCGTAAGTACAAAGCTGAGCAGCCTCTTGCAGGCGCAAAGATCATGGGTTGTATTCATATGACAATCCAAACAGCTGTGTTAATTGAAACACTGGTTGATCTGGGCGCTGAAGTACGTTGGTCTTCTTGTAATATCTTCTCAACACAAGATCATGCTGCAGCTGCAATCGCTGCTGCGGGCATTCCAGTATTCGCATGGAAAGGCGAAACAGAAGAAGAGTTCTTGTGGTGTATTGAGCAAACACTTCTTTCAGAAATAGATGGCAACCAAGCTTGGGACGCAAACATGATCCTTGACGATGGTGGTGATCTAACTGAAATGGCTCACTCAAAATACCCTGACCTATTGAATGACATTCACGGTATTTCTGAAGAAACCACTACAGGCGTTCACCGTCTTCTAGAAATGCTGGAAGAAGGTACACTTAAAGTACCTGCTATCAACGTAAATGATGCTGTAACAAAGTCTAAGAACGACAACAAGTATGGTTGCCGTCACTCGTTGAATGATGCGATAAAGCGCGGTACTGACCACCTTCTTTCTGGTAAGAAAGCACTTGTTATTGGGTACGGCGACGTAGGTAAAGGCTCAGCACAATCACTAAGCCAAGAAGGCATGATTGTAAAAGTGACTGAAGTTGATCCTATCTGTGCAATGCAAGCATGCATGGATGGTTTCGAAGTTGTTTCTCCGTTCATCGATGGTGTGAACACTGGAACACTAGACGGCATCAATAAAGAATTACTTGCAAAGACTGACCTCATCGTTACGACCACAGGTAACACGAACGTATGTGATGCAAACATGCTTCAAGCACTTAAGTCTGGTGCGGTTGTATGTAACATCGGTCACTTCGACAATGAAATCGATACAGCTTACATGCGTGAGAACTGGGAATGGGATGAAGTAAAACCACAAGTTCATAAGGTATACCGCAATAAAGCTGAGAATGATCATTTGATCTTGTTAGCAGAAGGCCGTCTGGTTAACCTAGGCAACGCAACGGGTCACCCTAGCCGTATCATGGATGGTTCTTTCGCGAACCAA
>NZ_LWFI01000083.1:0-1575 GCF_001635735.1 Oleiphilus sp. HI0067 | reverse complement strand
TGAGTTTGAAAAGGACACACTACCTTACGTAGACACCATCGAAAAAGCAGAAGAAGTTGTAGAACGCATTAATGCGAGAGCAGAAATAGATGGCGCGAGACCAATCGTTTTCGACACACTTGTCGATGACGATATTCGTAAAATAATCGCTAGCAGTAACGCATTAAAAATCGATGTATTTGGAGCATTCTTGGGCCCATTAACCGACGAGCTTAATGCCAAACCTAGTGAAGAAGTGGGACGCGCGAGAATTGGCGAAAGTTCTGGATACGAAGATCGTATGGAGGCAATCAACTATGCACTTCATAACGACGACGGAGCAAGAACCAAGCACTATGATGAAGCAGACGTTATCTTAATTGGTGTATCACGCAGCGGCAAAACACCAACATGCTTGTATCTTGCGATGCAGTACGGGATTCGTGCAGCAAACTACCCGATTACTGAGGAAGACATCGAAGATCAAAAACTCCCTGCAACACTCAAAAACTATCGCGAGAAACTGTTTGGGCTCACGATCGACCCAGAGCGTCTGTCTCTCATCCGCCACGAACGAAAACCAAACTCACGTTACGCAACGATGAAACAATGCAATTACGAAGTAGAAGAAGTAGAACTCATGTATCGACGAGAGCGCCTGCCAAGCATGAATACTACCGATTATTCCGTTGAAGAAATCGCGACGCGTATTATGGTGCAGTGCAATTTACAAAGACGCTGCTAACCCGCTCTACTTACGCTTTTCGTGACCGTGCCGCGGCGCATTGATATTGAAAAGTAGGATCAAAAGGCATGGCGTCAGGCATTCTGTCTGGCGCGTATGCACTGATATCCAAATAGGGCGTTAATCCGCACGCAAGTTCACTCAATACTCTCCCAAAGCCTGCACTCATCGCGATACCTGAACCGCAACATCCTGTTCCAACATAAAGGTTAGGAATGGACTCAACCGAACCAAGAACAAACTGCCCGTCGAGCGTGTAACTAGATACTCCCGCTGTGTAGTGTTTAATCCCGGCATTCAACAGACTCGGAACAAAGGGCTCAAGCGCTAAAAAAGCCTCCTCTAAATCGCGTTCACCTTCGCTCTTATCGAACTGATACCCAAACAGATCAATCGGAAGCTCCTCAGGGCTACCATAAATCATCGAGCTATCACGATAACCAAATAAAAGATCATTACCATCGGGCCTGGTGTAACAAGAGGCGTCTGGAATCACTGTAATAGGACTAAAACGATCAAGAGATGAAATACCATCAACCATCCAATATTGGCTACGAACTGGCGCCATCGGTAACATCACATCAACATGTGATAAAAATTTAGTGCTCCATGGGCCTGCACATAAAACGACAGAGTCAGCATAAATACATCCACCATCACTAAACTTCACCCCTGTTAAACAGCCTTGTCCATCTATCATCAAAGAATGTGCAAAACGTTCAACTACTAGTCGGGCGCCATGACTCACCGCATCAGTTAAATAAGCATTGCCAAGCGAATACGCATCAACATAACCGTCTTGTTCATCTAAACAAACAGCCGCCTCCTTAGAGACGTTTAACCAAGGACAA
>NZ_LWFI01000082.1:0-819 GCF_001635735.1 Oleiphilus sp. HI0067 | reverse complement strand
TTAGCGCTGAGGCTCTAAGAACATCGCATCACCATAGCTAAAAAAGCGATACTTATTCTCAATCGCATGAGCATACGCGTTCATCATGTTCTCTTGACCAGAAAACGCCGAGACCAACATTAATAGCGTGCTTTGCGGTAAATGAAAGTTTGTGACTAAGGCATCGACAGTTACAAACGAATACCCTGGGTAGATAAAAATATCAGTATCGCCCTCGAAAGGCTCTAAGCTACCTGATTGACTAGCTGCCTCCAGGCTTCGCATACTGGTTGTACCGACACATACGACGCGACCGCCATTTGCCTTCGTTTCACGAATTTTGTCGACTGATTCTTTGGTGACCTGAATCCACTCACTGTGCATAACATGGTCTTCGACACTATCAACCTTTACTGGTTGAAACGTTCCCGCCCCAACATGCAAGGTGACAAAAGCCGATTCAACACCTTGCTCAGCAAGATCACTGATCATTTCATCACTAAAGTGCAGACCCGCAGTAGGCGCAGCGGCGGCGCCAGGTTCTTTGGCGTAAACAGTTTGGTAACGATCATCGTCAAGAGACTCGTCTTCACGATCGATGTATGGTGGCAACGGTACATGGCCTTCCGACTCAAGAAGCGCAAACACCTCTTGATCTCCGCAAACTTTCAATTCAAACAGCGCGCCTCTGNGCCCAAGCATTTCAAGTTCACTTCCGCCTTCTGTATATAACTTGGAACCAGGTTTCGGTGATTTAGACGAACGAAAATGTGCTAAAAAAACCTGCTCTTCGACTTTACGTTCGAACAAGATTTCGAGTGCCCCGCCGGTTTCTTTTTT
>NZ_LWFI01000081.1:0-845 GCF_001635735.1 Oleiphilus sp. HI0067 | reverse complement strand
CAGTAATAGGAGTGAACCCGGATCCAGCAAGGTTTGATGGTCTGCTGCTACCGTTCCAAGTAAAAGACGCGCCTTTGATATTCGGTGACGTTGTTAAAAGCAATTACCAGTCAAAGCAAATCACAATGGCAAAGGCCACGCTAAACGACGGGCAAGAGTTGTTGGCCGTAAACGATCTATTTATCGGACCTCGCTACCAAACCTCTGCTCGATATGAGATTCAGGTAGACGGAAAGCGCGAAGTTCAGTCTTCCAGTGGAATTATCATCTCAACGGGATTAGGCAGTACGGGTTGGTTAAAAAGTGTTGTCGCTGGAGCCTCTGGTGTCATTGGTGGGAGCAGAGAAATCGATGCTTCTTTTGCTTGGGATACGAATCAACTTAAGTTTGCTGTTAGAGAGCCTTTTCCGAGTCAAACAACAGGTACTGAGTTGGTTTATGGTTCCGTAGAAACAGAATCGTCGATGACAGTTTCATCGCTTATGTCGGGGAACGGAGTGATCTTTAGCGACGGAATGGTGGATGATTATTTGGAGTTTAATAGTGGGGCTTTTCTTAATATTGGAGTTGCCGCCATGATTGGAAACTTAGCGTGTTAGTTATGAAATATTTGTGTGACTCTTCCCTCATTAAAAGTGCTGAGTAATCAGTTATTAATCGCTGTTTTGATAAGGTTAAGTCTGTATTTTTAGCGCTTTACGGCTAGCTAGGCTGGTAGAAACTTAAAAGGAAGTATGAATGAAAAATGTATCTGTATTTATGGCCGGTATTATTGCGGTGTCTCTATGTGTGATGGCCGATCCCGCATTGGCTGGTCCGGGCGGTAAAATAGCCTCAACAATATA
>NZ_LWFI01000080.1:0-510 GCF_001635735.1 Oleiphilus sp. HI0067 | reverse complement strand
CGAACAAGGTCGTGGCTTTGCCGTCGTAGAAGATAAAGTGCGGAATTTAGCGAGCAGCACAGCAACCACAACAGAGCAAATTCAAGCAGCTATTGCGGCGATACAAGAAGGCGTCGATGTCACTGTCGATCTAATGAATCAAACCCTTGAAAGCTCAAACACCACTACTCGTCAATCCACAGAGGCCAAAGAAGCGTTAGCAGAAATCACAAATCTGACTGAAGAAACCCTTGCGGCAATGATTCAATCTGCCTCGGCAACAGAACAACAAAGCATGGTATATGAAGAAATTAATCAGAACGTTCACACAATCCAAGACTCAGCGGTACAAACGTATGACAACGCGACAAAAGCACAGACTATTCAAGAGAAGCAATTTACAGAAGTAATGAAACTCACCAAGCTTGCGAATGACTTCACCTCGTGAATTGTTCAGCAACGAAACAATGCGATGAAAATTCGCACAGCAATTAGAACAATTGTGAACACTACCGAGCTCAACAAAAACCT
>NZ_LWFI01000079.1:0-1588 GCF_001635735.1 Oleiphilus sp. HI0067 | reverse complement strand
CGATAAACATGTGCTCTAGTATGCACATCACCAAACCCAATAATGCCCCCCTTAGCCTCAGGCCCCGGATCTCGCACACCCGGCGTCCAATAGGGTTGCAGCATCAATCCCATTGACCCGGGCGGCACAGCGTTCACTAGCTCATCGAACAAACTCTCTGGGCTAACATTCTGCGCCTCGGCCATTGCTTGCTCACGAAGTCCAAATTCATTTTTAAACCAACTAACCATCCAAAATCCGCGAAAAATCATAATTTCAGAGCAATAATGATCTGGGATTGCCGATGGATATGCAGGCATGAATCGAATAGGTTCTATGTACTTTTTACTTGTTGTATTGATTGTGGCCGTTGTGCCATAACTCATGCATGCCACATCATCTGACTGACCACCTGAACCAAGAATCTCGCATGCTTTATCTGATGCGGAAGCAATCAGTGGCACTCCAGCAGGGATACCCGTCATATTTTGAGCATCGATGGTAACTTGCCCCATCACCGTAGCTGGGCGATACAGCTTAGGGAATAACTCTTGTTTAAATCCAGGAAGCAAACGATAACGCCAATCACTCTCTGCGGACCACTTCAAGCCTTTATAATCGAAAGGCAAATATGCGACTTGCGAGGCAAGAGAATCGACAAAGTCACCGCACAAGCGATAGTTTAGAAAGCCAGATAGATTGAGATATTTATCCGTTTTTTCCCAAATGTCTGGTTGATTGGATGCTATCCAAAGATACTGTGCACGTGCTTGATAGCGCTCAACAAGATCTTTAGCGCCAGCCATTTTAAATGCTAGCTCATGCAGCTTTGGCAAATGCCCGAGGGCTTTTGAATTACGCTGATCCAGCCAAGTAATGGCAGGTCGTAATGGCTTACCACCTTTATCAAGATTCACCATGGTGCCGCGCTGTGTCGTGACCGACACTCCAGCAATATCACCCTTATTACGACCTAAATTTGCCATTTCACCCCATAGCGCAGAACAAGCATCAACCAAAGCCTGCCAATAGATTTCAGGCTCTTGCTCGGCCCAACCTGGGTGCACCGAAAAATAAGGTTCAATTTCAACTTTCGACTTTGCTAACAATTCTCCGTTTCGATCAAAAAGCAATGCACGAACAGACTGCGTTCCGTTATCGATGGCAAGTATTGTATCGCTCACACGCACTCCTTTTGGTTCGGAAGGCTGTAGTGATCCGCAATGATATTTTTATATCTATGCCACTCTTCATCCCATTTTTGAATAGGCCACTGTAAACGCTCGCGCAATAACTCTGTCCATGGCTGAATCAAATGAATCGCGCCTTCCGGATACAACATCCCTATCCGTACACGTCTCAAAAGAAGATCATCTAAATGCTCAACGGCTTCGTTCTCACACGCCCAAAATAATTCTTGGAGGCAAACTTCAGTGTTGCCTAACAGCGTTAAATCATCAATATCCGCTTGCTCCACAAGCTGATTAGCAATATCACCGTAACGGCCAACGAGCCTCTGACGGCGTTGCTTCGATAGTTTATGGTCGCCAATCAACACAGATTCATCGGACTCACTAAAATCTGAAGGCGCATCTAAATCCGATATGGA
>NZ_LWFI01000078.1:0-1214 GCF_001635735.1 Oleiphilus sp. HI0067 | reverse complement strand
ATTCTGGTACTAGCCACTAATAGCGGTGCGAAATACATCATTTGCTTGAGCCCTCTAACGAGCAGTAAAAAAGATCACCATCGCAGACTATACGTTCACGATCGGCATAACAAAGAACTTTCACAAACAACTTCAACGATAGCGACAAAATGATACAGACAGGTGTACAACTCCCCTATTCATTAATCAAAGTAAGCGGCCCAGATGCTGAGAAATTTTTGCAGGGCCAATTTAGTTGCGACGTAACTGAACTAGCACCGCTTCAATGCACCTATGGCACAGCTAACAGCGCCAAAGGGCGCATGTATTGGTTGTTCGTCATCGCCAGAATCGAAGACGGTTTTTTGATAAAAGTACATGAAAGCGTTCGCCAACAAGGCGTCGATACTTTGAGTAAATACAAAGTCTTTTTTAAATGCGAGATCGAAACGCTTGAACATGCAAAAGTGTTTGGCGTTTTCGACGAGTCGAATTTAAAAGATGAACACGTGCTGCAAAACACGAATTTCGGTCTTACTCGCCAAGTCGACGCACAACGACAAGAACTATGGCAACTGAATGAGGCAGACGCGCCAATTACCTTAGACCCTAATTTACTCAACGAGTGGTATAAGCAGGACTGCCTATCTGGAATCCCAGAACTATATCCTGAAACCATCGAGACATTTATTCTTCAAAATCTGAATCTTCAAGACTTAGGTGCGGTGAGTTTCAAAAAAGGATGCTACACTGGGCAAGAAATTATCGCGCGTATGAAATTTCTTGGGAAAGCGAAGAAGCGTATGTATCGCTTTCAATCTGGGCAATCTGCAAGCCTACTTCCCGGAGAAAATATTTTTGATGAAGCTGGTAAAAAACTAGGAGAGATTGTTCGCGTTCATACGAATGAAAACGATACCTTAGGCCTAGCTGTTTGCGATATCGAGCGAGTAAAAGACAGTAACGTCGCTTATCTAAATTCGAATCAATCTGTAAAAGCTGAGTTATTCGAATTACATTACAATCCTAACTAAAAACAGTAATTTACACGCTTTATTGTAATTCTGCTCTACACTTACGTATATCTAAAAGTTATTAGTTTTTGAGGTAAGTGTAAGCATGTCTGAACTCGCAAGTAAGATCGTCGAAGCCATTACCAAAGCTATCGATGATGATCGCCTAATTCTACCGTCACTACCCGAGGTTGCGCTTAACGTGCGTGAAGTGACAGAACA
>NZ_LWFI01000077.1:0-1014 GCF_001635735.1 Oleiphilus sp. HI0067 | reverse complement strand
ACCTACTTGCGCTTCAAAACAGGCCACGAATCGACAGGCTCCGCATCCCCTTTTTCACAACAAGTCGATAACCGAAAGAAATTATTTGAAGAAGCAAAAGCGGCATATCACCCAGCGCAAGCTGATGAGAAGCGCCAAGAACTGATTGCAGAGTCGATAATAGCCGGCGAGAATACAATTGTTGCACAGCTCATTGAAGCTAGAAACCGTGCACAACTTGACTTGGACCGTACAATCATTAGAGCACCGTCAGATGGCACTCCAGTACAAGTAGGCATTCGCCGGGGCACATTTGCAGCAGCACTACCCTTGCGCCCAGCAATGTCTTTCATACCTACAGAAAAAAGACGTATCGCTGCCAGATTTTGGCAAAACTCACTCCTACGCATGAAAGTTGGCTTAGAGGCTGAAGTAATATTAGATGCAGTGTCTGGTCATGTATTTGAAGGCAAGCTTGTGGATTTACAACCAGCGATGGCAGAAGGTGAATTCCAAGCAGGAGGCGCACTCATAGCGACAAACAGAATAGCGCAACCTGGTTTTGCTATCGGAATTATAGAATTTGAAGAAGATCTTAATGACTATAACCTGCCTCTTGGCATTCAAGGACAGGCCGTCGCCCTAAATTATGAAGATTACTAAATGCACGTATCAGCCATTCGAAGGATTTTGCTCTGAATGCTGGGCTGGCTGAAATACGTATATCCGATTAAATAAATACCGGGGCTTCAATACGATAAAGCGATTGAAGCCCTTTACTTCTCGACAACCGTTAATACTCTGAAGCAGGCTGTATAAAGTCACTGAACAAACCATCAACGACGTATTCCAATCGCTTCTGAGCCTCTTCATCCGATCGTTCCTGCATAAGATTCCCGACTACTCCACCAGCCCATACTGGGGTTTGTGTCGCCATATCAACCGCAACGATACGAAGGCCAATCGCAGGCTTGTCACCGAGTAATTTAAGCTGCTTCATTGTCTCGTTAGGAATTTCAGGAATATCGGTCACAA
>NZ_LWFI01000076.1:0-1131 GCF_001635735.1 Oleiphilus sp. HI0067 | reverse complement strand
CGACCAAGTGGGAATTTTCTGGCACACCGTAGACAACGCCCAAGGCTATGTATTACAAATATCAGACGATAAAGAGTTCAGAAGATTATTAAAAGAAGAAACGCTTAGTAAAACACGTGCGTTCCTCAAGCTACCAGAAGGCAAGCATTTTTATGCCCGTGTAAAAGGCTTAGGCGACGAAATATTTAGTTCAGAGTTTGGCCCACATAAAGATATTTTGTTAGAGCCTACTCCTCAATAAATACAATAGAACTATGGCAAGCAAGCCTATAAACGATCCACATCCTTACGAGCAGCACATTCTCACTTTGGCGCTTATTTTAGTGAGCGCGCTGCTTGTATATAGCCACGTAGCAAAGCGTCTAGACCTCCTCACTTATGATGCATTTACGCATGCAGCAACGGTGGATCCAGACCCTAATACCGTTATTATTTCGATTGATGAGAAAAGTCTTAGTAGCATTGGCCAATGGCCTTGGCGAAGAGCTATTCACGCACAACTTGTTGATAAGCTGAGATATTATCAAGCCTCACTCATCGTATTTGATGTATTGTTTTCAGAGTATGACACGCAACACCCAGCGGATGACTTTCTTCTCGCTGAGGCAATAGCAGATGCAGGAAATGTTCTGTTACCTCTACATGTTCACCCCCTCGCCTATGACAAGCCGCTTTCAGAAATTCTACCTATTCCAGAATTAGCCAACGCCGCACTTGGCTTAGGGCACGTCCATGTTGAGCTCGATGAGGATGGTCTGACTCGCGGAATATTTCTCAACACAGGTGTCGGAGATGCATACTGGCCTGCGATGTCTATGGCCATGGCGGTCGAAACCAATCCCATGGTTCAATATTTACAAGAGATTCGCCAACAGACGCGTGTCCCATATGTGGCAGTCAACGCAGAATACCGCCTTATTCCGTTTGCAGGACCTCGCGGCACTTACCCGACTTACAGTTATGTTGACGTGATGTCGAATAAGATACCGGCCGAGACATTCCGCAACAAAACAATTCTTATTGGGGCAACTGCGGCTGGCTTAGGTGATATTATCCCCACGCCCTTTTCTCATATGAATAGCCCTATGTCGGGCGTTGAAATTCACGCGAACGCCTACTCTGCAATCATCA
>NZ_LWFI01000075.1:0-684 GCF_001635735.1 Oleiphilus sp. HI0067 | reverse complement strand
AGCAATAACTGATGCCACAAGACCCAAGCCCAAATTACCGGTGATCACTGAGGCAGCAAAACCAAGCACTGCGCCCATTAGCACCATGCCTTCTTGGCCCAAGTTCAATACACCAGACTTTTCACACACCATTTCACCCAATGCGATCAAAATAAGCGGCGTACCTGTGCGAATGGTCGCAAATAAGATGTTAGTGATTAATTCAATATCCACGACTGCCCCTTACGCCTGCGCTGTTTCTTGTTGATTGCTAGATGATTTAGTTTGAACCGGACGATCTCGAACGATGCGATATGAGATCAACAAGTCACACGCTAAGAGATAAAACAGCAACATACCTTGGAATAAGCCCGTAATAGACTTCGGAAGTGTCAGGTCCATTTGAACCATTTCACCGCCCATGTAAGTGAGTGCGAGAAGCATACTGGCAATCACAATACCGCCAGGATGCATACGGCCCAAGAACACAATAATAATCGCAGCATAGCCGTAGCCAGGTGCAATATATGGATTCAACTGCCCGACAGGACCAGTGACTTCAGACACACCAGCGAGCCCCGCCAAAGCACCACAAATTAGCAGCACCAACCAAACAAGCTTTTTATCTTTAAACCCTGCAAAACTTGCTGCTGAAGGATCTTGACCCAGCACATTAATCTGGAAGCCGAGCATTGCACGAGACAT
>NZ_LWFI01000074.1:0-727 GCF_001635735.1 Oleiphilus sp. HI0067 | reverse complement strand
CGCAGGATTGGAATGTGCATATAAACCAACACATGGTCGACCTGCTGCATTAGCCATATGCAAAGGTCCTGTGTCGGGTGCGAGAACAAACAAGGCTTTGCTTAATAATGCATAGAGTTGTTTTAATGACGTTTTTCCCACAAGGTCGATTACATCAACGCGAGTAAGCGCCATGATGTCTCGAGCTAGTTCGTAGTCGAGTTCTGAAGGGCCGCCGCACAGTATGGTTTTTATACCCTTGCGCTCAAGGCTATGAATCACCTCAGTATAACGATCAGGTAGCCAGCAGCGTTCTCGCTTGCTTGCAGCGGGGCAAATAATGGCGGTAGGTTGTGAGGGTAGAATATAGTTGTATGCGAATTGCTTATCTTCATCACTCACCGCGATATTCCAGCGAGGAGGGTAGCAATCCTCTTCCGAAGCTCCTAGGGTCATGGCGAAGCTTAAGAAACTATCTAGTACGTGTTGACGAGCATCCTTTGGGTTTAATCTAGGTATCCGCTCATTAACGACAAGCGAATGCCCTTCTTTGGCCCGTTTAAAGTCATACCCTATTTTTCGTTTTGCAGGAATCAGATGCGCTAAGCGGTTTGCACGCATTGCCACTTGCATTTGTAACAAAACATCAAACCGACGACCGCTAAGAGTTTGTTTTAAGTCCTTAATCGCAGTTGAACCGCGACGTTTATCGAAAACGATAAACTCAATGCCGGGCAGGTCATGAACG
>NZ_LWFI01000073.1:0-951 GCF_001635735.1 Oleiphilus sp. HI0067 | reverse complement strand
TTTTAAGCGCCAAGCTTGGGTACCAAGCACTCATAATCTTACCGATGAGCTTTTTAAGAACAGGAACTTTGTAGGATACATCTGCTGCTGGACCACTCAGGGCAGCGGCATTAAAGCGGTTTGGATATTCAAGTAAGTGAAGCGCAGCAATCATACCCCCCATTGAGTGTCCGAGAATGTATTGATATTCGTGCGAAATGGTTTGACGCAAGGTTTCGAGATCTCGCGTGTAATCTGTCCATGCATCAACATGACCGCGCTTGCCTTCAGACTTACCATGCCCCCGATGATCTAGAGCATGCACTTCAAATCCTTGCTGAGTAAACCATGTCGCTAATTCATGATAACGCGCTGCGTGCTCACTCCAACCGTGAGAGATAACTAAAGCAGCGTGAGCAGGCTGTTCAGGCATCCATCGATAAACATTTAGCTGAAGGCCGTCTTGAGCGGCAATTTGATCTTCAAGGTAAACCATGGTCATCTACTCTCAGTGATAAATCCCTTATCGTTTCTTATTATTGTTTCCTTAATCGCCGCGTTTAAATCGTAGCTGTGCTTCAAGCAATACGCAAAGCGGCGTAAATCCTACTCTCAGGCATTCCATTTGCCAATACCGTTTAATAAGCTTGGCCACTTAAGACAGAATGCCGTCCACAATAGAAATTTATACATGAACCATGTAAAGAGTAAGTGAAAGGCTAATACCAATAAACGCTAAATATCCAAATGCAGCGCGCCCTTCATAAAGAGTGTCGCCTTCCCTCGAATCAAAACTCGGCTTTCGCGCAATCCACATTCAAGCTCCCCTTGCCGCTCCGATAGCTGTTTAGCCTGAAGCGTTTTTTTGTTCAAACGCTCTGACCAATAAGGCGTTAGCACACAATGAATTGATCCTGTGACTGGATCTTCATCTATTCCCATTGCTGGCGCAAAATATCTAGAAACAAAATC
>NZ_LWFI01000072.1:0-504 GCF_001635735.1 Oleiphilus sp. HI0067 | reverse complement strand
AAGTCAGTATTATCGTTAGTGGCGGTTCTTATCGCGATCGTCGTATTGTCGTCATCTCTGTATATCGTTGATGAGAGACAGGTTGCGATTAAACTTCAATTTGGTGAAATTGTTGAGTCAGATATTGGACCAGGTATTCACTTTAAGATGCCGTTTGTTCAGAATATTCGCAAATTCGACGCGCGTATTCTAACTCTCGATTCACGTCCTGAACGCTTCTTGACTGTTGGTAAAAAGTTCTTGATCGTTGATTCGTTTGTTAAGTGGCAGATCGAAGATGTCAGTGCTTATTACAAGGCGACAGCCGGCAACAGATGGCAAGCGACGACGCTTTTGTCTAACTCTACCAACAAAGGGCTTCGTGATGAGTTTGCTTCTCGTAGCTTGACTGAAGTTGTATCGGGTGAGCGTGATGAGCTCATGTCTGACATTACTACTAAGTTGAATGAGCAGACTTTGGCTGAATTTGGTATCCGAGTTTTAGATGTTCGCGTTAAGGGTATT
>NZ_LWFI01000071.1:0-586 GCF_001635735.1 Oleiphilus sp. HI0067 | reverse complement strand
AGAGTGAAATCTGTTCTAGCAGAAAACGAAAGCCAGTTTTCTCTTCTAGATTACTCTCCTTTGCATAATGATTATGCCTTTGTTGTGCGCAGAGATATTCAAGATTTTGTCGCTGTGCGTGACTTATCTGAGGTCGCGAGCTCAAACCGAAAGTGGGTGTTTGGCATTGAACCAGATTATCTCGAGTATCGGGATCATGACGGATGGGAAGCACTCGCCAAGTTTTATGGATTTAATCTCGCCAACATCGAGATTAAGCAGATCTACGAGCGTGAAGATTTATACCGTGCCTTGAGGCTTGGTATGGTCGACGTGGGATTGGTGTATAAGACCGACCAAGAGCTGGATTTAGGCTACTTGCGCTTGCTTGAGGACGACAAGTTATTTTTCTCCCCTTACAACATGGTGCCCGTACTTAGAACAGATTTGCTGGAAGCAGAACCGGCACTAGTTAGTTCATTGAATGCCATATCAGGAAGTTTGAGCAATGAATTGATGCGCTACCTTTTGCAGCGTTATGAAATAGACGGTGTTGAGCTAGAAGTCATCAGTGAAGAGTTTTTGCTTTGTGTTGATGATCGTCATC
>NZ_LWFI01000070.1:0-1186 GCF_001635735.1 Oleiphilus sp. HI0067 | reverse complement strand
TCAGGATTTGCGCAACACCTTGTTGGAAAATGCCGAAGCCTTGATGAGCGAGCGAGGTATTGCGGGTTTGACCTTGCGTGAGTTGGCGGAGCGATCGAATGTGTCGCGCCAAGCGCCATATCACCATTTTTCGTCTAAACATGCATTGCTGTGCGCGGTGGCTGAACGGTCTTTTGATGATTTAAATGCTTTGCTTGATCAGTCGGGTTTGAGTGATGATCCCGCATCGATTCAACAAAGGCTTAAAGACTACGTGATTGCCTATGTGCGTTATGCAGCAGAGAATCCTGAGAAGTATGAATTGATGTTTGGTGCGGTGACATGGCGGAACGAACCTTCACCAGAGTTGACGGAAAAAGGTCATGCAACCTTTCGACGCTATACAAAAATTATTAGTCAGTTAAAAGAGCAGGGAGGGATGCCGTCTTCGTTTGATGCAACGCGTATGTCGCAAACGACATGGGCGACCTTACATGGCTTGTGTCGTTTAAAAACAGATGGCGTGTTTGTGAGCCTTGAGGCGGTGGAAGAGATGTCTTTGTATGCGGCAGAGATGATTTTGTCGGTACTTAAAGGTCCGACAAAATCAGAATAGTGATTTTAGATCGCTAAACGTCTCAGTTCTGAAGACGGTGCAGAATGCAGCCATAAGTTTTCAAATTGATAACTGAGGCGTTGTAATGTCATTGGGCTTTCAACGAAGGCTTGGCCTTTGTATCCATGCTCGCGACGACGTTCAACGGCATGCAGGTCATCACAGAGATATAGCCACTCTTTTGGTGCGATGCGCTTGTCATGTATTTTTCTGATACTCACAAAGCTTGAAAGTCGTTGTGCTAAATCGAGAATTGCGCTGTGCCCTGAGCTCGGGTGGCGATCATTCTCGAGGAGTAAGCGCACTTCGACGTGTCGGCTGTGTAGCACTAGTTCTTGGATGTGCGAGATAACTTCACGATCATTCAAGATAGGGTCGTCAAGGCTCTCACACAGCATGAATACTTTTCGTTGCGCGTTGCAAATCACCATGCGGCAAAGATCACGATAACTTCCCATTGAGTCGAAGCGGATGCTACGCATATCGTTTTCTTTTTGCTTTTCGCTGGTTTTCTTGATTGGTTTTGGGTTGTCGCCAATCAATTTAAAGCGAGGGCCAAGAGAGTCTAAGTTTGGGTGAACAAGCTCCGTG
>NZ_LWFI01000069.1:0-12906 GCF_001635735.1 Oleiphilus sp. HI0067 | reverse complement strand
GCCGTTGTAATCGAATAAAAAATCTTCACGTGAATAGTTGTTTTGCGATGAACCATTTTGCCATCCATGGAAGTGAATAATGGTTGATTTGGTTGGATCAAAGTAGTTTAAGGAGACATTGTTCACTGTACCGTCTTGTTCAATTGCCTTGACGGAAGTGTTGTTTTCATCAAACCAGTACAAGCCATAGTCGAGCGTATCTTGCGCTGCGGCAGCGAAACTGCTTGAGAAAATTAGGACTGAAAAACTAAGAAATTTTTGAATGGTTTTTGTCATGCTGTTTACCTTGTATTTATTTTTATAATCCGCACACGACAGCAAAACGATGTGCGCCATGGACGTTAACGGCAAACTAAGTAACGAGCAAGTCGTCATTATCTGAATTAATGAGTTTGTCCTATTTGATTTAATTTATGGCCGGCTAAAAAAATTGCATCCTTTGATGACGATGAGAACTCCGCACTCAGAACTTTAGCACCGTCGGACTTTGTGTTTTTGATGCGCCTGTCACTTAACTTTGATCAGTTTATTCCTGAAATTTATATTTATCTCCTGTAATATGTAACTTTATGTAACTAACAAAAATAAATAATGCCCCAAGGTATCTTGAGGGCGCCTCATAATGGAGTTGTATATGAAGGGACTTAGCCGAATAGTAGTGTTGGCCGCAATGGCTATATTAACCGCCTGTGGTGGAGGCGGTTCAGGTGAGAGCGCATCATCTTCCGCACCAGTTGTAGAGTCTTCGGGGCCCGCGATCGATGGTCAGGTAATGAAAGGGATCATTCATAATGCGCTTGTAGAAGCATACGTAATAGACCCTATCGAAGGAGTTTCTAACACTCCAATTGCAGAGGCCATTACAGACGAATCTGGCTCTTTCTTCTTTGAGCTACCAAATGAATTTGCTTCTGCTCCTTTATATCTCAAAATGAGTTCGATGAGTGATTCAGAGATGCGGTGTGATATTTACCCACACTGTGATGTCGATGGCTCACCAGATTCAGATGATGATCGTTATTCTTTTGGCTCTTGGGTTCCTGTTCCAGAAAATTTTCATATGACGGCTGTACTGATCAGCTCAGATGGGACGCTTAAGGGGACTATTTCTCCACTATCGCATATTGCCGCGAACTTATTTCTTAATGACTCATATGCTAATCAATTCGAACTAGAAAATAAGATCAGAGAAGCGAATAGCAGGATCGCTGACCGTTTTGGTTTAGCGAGAGATATTACCCAGATCGTTGCGCACGATATTACTGACACCGACTCTGTCGCTCGCGTTAGTGTGCGTGAAGACATAGCTCTTAAATTTGCCGCAATAAACTCTGCCCTGATTTCTGCCGTGCAGGATGATAGTCATGCATCTGGTTCAAGCGCTAATCTATTTGCATCACTGGATAAGTTTGCTGATTTTTTTCAGCTTTATGGTGTTCCAGACAATGCGGAGTCTGATCATGTTACCGGTATGAATGAAATTTATACTCGAGCAGCTGAACTAGTGAGAAGGGTGAGTATCCATGTCCAATTATCTGATGATTTGTCGCCAAACCTTATTGTTGCGATTGCTGATGCTTTCGGAGATTTCAATTTTGCTGCAGCGCTAGCTGATAGCCAAGAACCCGCTGATTTTGGTTCGATAGGAGTCCCGAGTGACTCAAATCTCATCGAGGGAGTCGAGAAAATTAAAGGTTTTGTCGAAGAGGTTCGTGAGCTAGGAGTAGCCATTGATTCTTCAATTATTGAAGACCCTGAAGGCACTCAGTTGCAATCTGTAGGCTATGTGTTGGATGGCTTTGAGTTTCAGCTTGATGCTGCATCAATGATGAGCTCGGAAGATGCTGAGTATGCTTATAAAGCTATTATGAAATCGCTGGAAGCAATTCTTAAAACATATGAAATGGGGAATCCCGATTTAGCAGAGCTTACTATCCCTGCAGGGAGTACTGAAATTGTAGATGAGCGAGATCAAAGCATTATTATAGTTAACGTAACTGTAGACGAGGAAGGCGCCCGCACTTTTTCTGTGAACGATGATGTTATGGTGCGTCGTAAAGATATTCCACGCACTTTGCCGGTTGATGTGTCGGTCCAATTAAATGCGTTGGCTCTTGTTGAGCAGTCTTTTGAGAATGGTGACATGACTATTTTTGACGATCCAAAAGATCAAGCGGATAAAGTGAATAATGAAACGCATCACGGTGTTATTGATATGGCGCTGCAAGGATCTATTGTTTCAAATACAGTTGAACTGACCCTTAGTGAAAGTTTTGTTCGTGCTTTTTATTGGGGGAGTGTCAGAGAAGAGATAGCTGTTCAGACGTATAGTGACGAATATTCGTTTGAACGCATATTGTTGCACCAGTCAGATTGGACAATTTCAGAACTTGATGCTCAATTAAATGCAAGCGTTTCTCAAATAGAAACAGAAGATATTCCAGACCCTTTAACATTTGTAGGGCAGATCGATCTTTCGCTCAGAGACTTTGTGATCTCTAAAGAGAAGTCAAATGGCTTTTACAAAGAGGTAGTCGAGTATGAGGGCCAAGAGTACTTATATGATATGTACTTCAACCATATTTATGTAGAAGAATTCAGCGAAGCGACTTTATCTTTGATGGGGAGTGCTGGAAACCAGTCAGGCGAAAACTTTTTACTTGGGCTGGATATCTCTCTCGATGATTCTAATTTAAGTGATTGGGCCATTTTATTGGATAAGTGTCATAAGTCCTATTCTTGTTACTACGAGTCAAATGAGGTCTATTTTGATGGTGATGATAACAATAATGAATTTCTAGGAATTAGTGCTGACTTGCGTTTTAGTGCCAGTTTATCCGGTGTTTCTGATGTGGTTGTTGTGGACTTTTCTTTCGATACGACTTCGCAGTTTTTCGCTGATATAGCACTTAATCTCTCTTATCCTGGCCATTGGATCAAACTTCACGGCAGTATTGATTATGATTTTTTATTATTTTCTTCTCGATATGAAGATACATATTACGTAGGTGATCTATATCTAGAGAAACCAGCGGAGGGTATTCAAATAAAGCTAGGAATTGATACTTATGTTGATCCTGGTGAAGAAGAAATTTCCGTAGAAATGCGCTTGGACTCAAATCGCGATGGAGTTACCGATGAACGTGACTTCTTGTACGGTTGGTATGAACAGCGCAACGGTGTTGATTTGCTGATCTATGCAGACGAGAGTAATCCCGATAAGTTAGAACTCGAATCCCTGTTCTAGCGCTTAATTATCCTTTTAATTCATTTTTTAAAGAGGCTTCGGCCTCTTTTTAAGTTGTAGTGATGTTTCGATATTTAATATCTTTTTCTTTTTTTATTATTTCGTTTAGCTCCGTACTCCAAGCGAACGAAACTGAGTTTTATTTTGACGCAAATCTCTACGGGCACAGTCAGACGTCATCGATTACCCAGATTGTTTTAGATGAGTTTGAGGGTGAGGACTTCGATGGAGGTGAGCATTCTTTTACTCACAATATTTGGGAAATCGGTGGAGTATATAAGGGGCTTAAACTAGCGGCTGTCGCTCGGTACGACTACACGCTAAATTATACTGAGGACGTTGCAGAGCTCGTTTTTCGGGAAAAGAATGACAAACCTATCGAGACGAACCGGACTTATGACTTGTATCTTGATGTTTTACACATGCGTTCCACCGGCTTGAAGTTAGGGTATCAATATAAAGTAAATAACGACATTAAGATCAGTGCTGACGCAAGCTGGTTACAAGTCACAAGCTATATGCAGGGCTTTATCGATGGCCGTGTTGAAGTTACTGATGATGATTACGTGGGCGACATAGCTCTAGACTACGTATACAGCAAAGATAAGCTTCTTGATCGAATTGCTCGTAGACCTAAAGGCTACGGTTACACCCTTGATTTTCATGTGCAATCAAAACTAACTGATAGTCTCGCGCTATCAATATCTTTTCTAGATGTGGTCAATGAAATCACTATAAAAGAGGCACCCTATACTGCCGCCAATGCGACATCTAACCGTTTAAGTATATCGCCTGAGGGGTTGATTGACGTAAAACCCATTTTGACTGGCGTTGAAGACTATCGTGATCACCGTTTAAAACTCGAACCTCGATACGATGCAGAGTTTTTATACGGTTTTGATGAACTCTGGGACGTTTATGCAGGTGTTTTTCACTATGATGATTATACCTACCCGTCCTTGGGTTTCGGCTATAAAGTTACTGAAAGTCTCGGTGTTAAAACTGTCATTGATCTAAAAACGCAGGCACTAGAACTCAATTTACAGTCGCAGGCGTGGAACGTTGGTTTAATCAGTGATGATTTCAACTTGAATGATGCGCGGACCTTTGGTTTGTCGTGGTCTTTGCGCTACTAACGCTTCACATTCATCGTGATTAGTGCTGTAAAGCACTTCACGCCCTCGTCGTTATAGGCGGCGACGGGCACATCTATTTTTCCGTCTTGTGTGAAATCAATATCGTCAGCTTCACACTTTACGATCAAGTCGGTTTTGGCCTTCACGAGGTATTTCACGCTCATGCCTTCTGGTATCCAGCGTGTACCTTCTGGTGTTGAGACTTCGGTTGTAACTCCGCCAACGAGTTCTGCAGCATTGCACATAGCGATGGCATGTATACAACCAAGATGATTCTGCACTTTCTTCTGGTTCTTCAGAATCATTTCGCAATAGCCAGGGCGTAATACGGTCACCAAAGGGTCGATGCTTTCGAAGTAGGGTGCAACCGTTGCAATGCCCTTTGAAAAGCCTTCTCCGCCCATTTGTTCAAACATCTTTAAATACTGATTCATGATCGTTGCCTTATTCTTATTTTTTAATGAAGTGGGTATTAGTTGTGTGCTGTCAGAAACTCGAATGTTTCTTTCCATAAGGTGCTTTCAAATTTAGCTTTAAACATTCCAGTATGGCCGATGTGTTTCGCGTCCACATCTTTGGGTTTAACTAGTTTTAGTTCGCAATCAGCTTCGTGGAACTGACGCAAAAGATGGTTAATGTTTTCTTTCGGCGCGAGCGCATCGTCAGAGAATGCGTAAGACAAAATAGGTATTTGCATTGAATAAAAACGAGAGCAATCAAGCCCGAAACTCGGATCCAGCAAATAGTTTGGTTTACTCATCCATTTAGCCCACTGTTGTACGGCTTTTGAAGGCAGGTTTTGATTGCCTAGCCCGAATTTGTCAGCAGGGAATGGCGAATAAATTCTGCTTACGATGGGTAGGATAAAACCAATATTGACGCGAATTTTTAGTCCATCCGCAAGGCGTGGCCATCGCTTCCAGTAGGGCGCGCTCGCGGCAACAAATACTGCACTTTTAAGCTGCTCGCTCGAAGGGGCTAAGGCGAGTAGTTGTCCGCCAATACTATGGCCAATGAAATACACCTGATCGGTCTTTGATATGGCATAACGCAGCACGCCTTCTATGTCTTGTGTTCCCCACTCACTCAGCTCAAAGTCTTCTCGCGTTAGCGATTCGTTATCGCCCGTTCCTCGATAATCAAAGCAAAGCACTTTATAGCCTTGTTTGACAAAGAACTCGGCCATTGGCCAATAAAAACTTTGGTTTACACCGAAGGCACTTGCAATAACGATGGTGCCGAGTGGGGGATTTTCAGGGCTAAATTCACTGATCAATAACGATGTATGATCTCGGCACGTGAGGGTAGTGGTTAATTTCATAGGAGGGCTGACAGCTAAGGAATTTGTTTTGCGTCAGCTTACCTAAGTATCGTGCGTCAAACTAGCGTTAATATGCGATTTTAAAGATGAGCAAGGCGATGCAGATAATGGTTCCTAACAAAGGGTAAGCGGGTGTTTTTAACGTGAAGTCTTTCGTCATTTTGTTTCGTCTGAGTACAACCAAAGATGCGTTCACGAGAGTAAAAACACACAGCACAATAAAGCTTCTGTAAGAAGCAAGTGTGACGAGCGGTAGCGCGAGGGCAAACATTAAAACTACCCCAGTTACGGCGAATGTCGCGAACCAAGGTGTTTTGGTTTTCTCAGAAATGAGGCCAAATACTTGTGGTACACGTTGTTGATTCGCCATGCCGTAAAGTACGCGCGATGCCATAATAATTTGGGTGAGAACCCCGTTGATAATGGCAAATAAACTGATCACTGAAATCCATTTTCCTAGATTAGTGTCATAACGTTCTAACAGTGCTCTTAAAGGGGCCTCTGAATTGGCTAATTCTGCCATTGGCATGGCTAGTATGGCCACAACCGCGACAGCAATGTAGATCACCGAAGATATTAACAAAGCGAGAATAATCGCACGCGGCATCGTGCGTTCAGGTTCTTTGACCTCTTCAACAATATTGACCATGTCTTCAAATCCAATGAATGCATAAAAGGTTAGAAAAGCACCGGCTAAAATTAAACCGAAATCATTTGTCGAAGTCGGAACAAATAGTTCGTTGAGTGAGGTGGTTGTGAGTTCGACCTGACTGCCGCCATAAAAAACGACTAAAGCCAGACCTGATATCTCAATAAGGGTGACGATTGTTGCGGCCCATAGTGATTCAGCAATGCCATAAAAAGCGATCGCACTCATTTCTATCACCACGATACAAATCGCAATCCAACTTTCGATTGGATAAAAAGACTGCAAATAGCCAACGAAGCCATTGGCGAGCGTTGCGCAAGACACAATGCCCGTAAAGACCACGAGTAAGCCAATGACACGCGTTAGAAAGGGTTGTTGAAATGCCGCATCAACATAATGCGTTTCACCCGAGCGTTTGGGAAACATGACAACCAGCTGGCAGTAACTGAGTGCCGTAATCCCTGCAACAATAGCTGCGACCAAGAATGCAAGGGGGGCGAGTGTTCCTGACGTTGCGGCTATTTTCCCGACAAGAACATAAATTCCTGCACCGAGTATGGTTCCCAAACCATGGAAGAGAAGTAGAGGAAGATTGGCTTTTCTTGAGAGCGTTTGTTGTTCGTTCATGCTGATCAACACTGATTATTTTTTACAGTATTTCAAAGCATTGCAATCCGGTACTTGAGCTATCTCAAGTCAAAGCCGATTCATATTACTCAGGCGATGTTTTGGAATTTCATTTTTCACTTGTCATGGATGGTACGCGTTCGCTCATGTCGAAATAGAGTGATGAGTTATTTTGGTGCGCAGTGTTATGGTGCGCATAATTCTGGTGCTCGAGCGCATCGTTTACTGAACTAGATTAGGCCTCAGTATTTTTTAAATATATGAAATATATAAAAAAATACTCCTTGGCGCAGCGTTTGCAACTCACTACCTGTCCGTACCCTTGTCATACCGGGCAACACAATTTGGTTTTCAAATAGAACGCTAGGGTTCCGGTTAAGCAAAATAAGGCAAACAGCCAATCGCTTAACGACTGGTCCGAGAGCATTCGACCTCTCCTCTGAGAAGAGCATGGGTTACACGGCGGGATAAAAGCCCGGGAGACTTGCTTGGTGTATGCCGAGGGTACTCCGTGTAATACAAACAAAAAGAGAGGTAATCCATGAAACGTATCGCAGCACTTCTTCTTGCGTTCTCACTTTCATCTGTCTCACAAGCTTCTGATAGCTTCAAAATTTGCTGGTCGATTTATGTCGGCTGGATGCCTTGGGCGTATGGCGCCGAGCAAGGCATCGTGAAGAAATGGGGCGACAAATACGGTATCGATATTGAGGTCGTTCAGATTAATGACTACATCGAGTCGATCAACCAATACTCTGCAGGCGAGTTCGCGGCTTGTACGATGACAAACATGGATGCCCTTACGATTCCAGCCGCAGGTGGTGTAGATAGCACGGCGCTCGTAGTTGGTGACTTCTCAAATGGTAACGACGGTATCGTGTTGAAAGGCAAAGATTCCCTAGCTGACATCAAAGGCCAAAACGTTAACTTGGTTGAGTTGAGCGTATCGCATTACTTGCTAGCACGTGGTCTTGAAACGGTTGGTTTAACCGAAAAAGATCTCACTGTTGTGAATACCTCTGATGCAGACATGGTTGCTGTTTATGGCACAGATGACGTTACATCGGTTGCAACATGGAATCCCTTGCTCAGCGAAATCGAAGCGATGCCAAACAGCACTAAAGTATTCGACTCTTCAATGATTCCAGGTGAAATCATCGATTTGCTTGTGATAAATACAGAGACCTTGGCTGCGAACCCTGATCTTGGGAGAGCTTTAGTGGGTGCATGGTACGAAATCATGGGCTTAATGAGTGGCTCTGATGATGCAGCGACTTCAGCAAAAACGTACATGGCAGAAGCATCAGGTACTGACTTGACTGGTTATGAAGCACAGTTAGCAAGTACTGAAATGTTCTACACGCCAGCGCAAGCTCTTGAACTAACAAATAGCGATGCTCTTGTGAGCACCATGGAAAATGTTGCGGAGTTTTCTTTCAAGCATGGCTTGTTAGGTGAAGGTGCTCCAGATGCAGGATTTATCGGAATTGAAATGCCAAAAGGTACCTTCGGTGATGCATCAAACGTGAAGTTCCGTTTTGACCCAAGCTACATGCAGATGGCTGCTGACGGCAAGCTATAGAGCATAAACGAATGCCTGTATTGATGTGAGGCCAAGGCCATGAAGAAACTGATAAACCAGACGCCAGATAGAACATTCAAAGTGTTCTTAGGCTTGCTACCTTTCGTGCTAATGATCGTGCTTTATATGGTGAGTTCGGATGCGCGTTTAGAAGTGAATCCTAATGACAAGCTCCTCCCGAGTTTTAGTCAGATTGGAGATGGTTTATCAAGAATGGCCTTGGAACCGAGCAAGCGCACAGGCGACTATGTTTTTTGGCAGGACACAGCGAGTAGTCTCACACGTCTTGGCCTAGGTGTATTAATCGCTGCGGCCATTGGCTTGTTTGTTGGAGTAATAACGGGCGCTTTGCCTTTGTTTACCGCTTGGGTATCTCCTTTACTGACGGTTGTTTCACTGATTCCTCCTTTAGCCATCCTGCCAATTTTGTTCATCGTTTTTGGTCTAGGTGAGCTCTCGAAAGTTGTCTTGATTGCCATCGGCATTACGCCGTTTATTGCGCGTGATATTCAACGACGAACACAAGAGATTCCGCCCGAGCAACTCGTTAAAGCACAGACTTTAGGTGCCAATACGAGTCAGATTTTAATGCGTGTGGTACTGCCACAAATCCTTCCAAAACTGATTGATGCAGTGCGCTTATCGTTAGGTGCTGGGTGGCTGTTTCTGATTGCTGCTGAAGCCGTAGCCTCAACCGATGGGCTTGGTTACCGCATCTTCTTGGTAAGACGTTATATGGCGATGGATGTGATCTTGCCGTATGTCGCATGGATTACTGTGCTCGCGTTCTTTATCGATCAAGGCTTAAAGCACTTGAACAAAACGTTGTTCCCTTGGAATGAGAGAGCATAAGACAATGAGCATGATTGATTCTTCAGCAATAGAAAAAACGTCTGATACCCCGATGCTTCAGGTGAACAAGGTTTGGAAAACCTATGGCGACAATGTCGTTCTTGAAGGGCTCGATGTTACCGTACAGCAGGGTGAATTTGTCACCTTAGTTGGCACGTCTGGCTGCGGCAAAAGCACCTTCTTAAACATGTTACTGGGAACTGTTGAGCCAAGCCGCGGAGAAATCTTGCTCGATGGCAAACCTATCCCGAATGAACCCGGAGCTGATCGGGGCATTGTGTTTCAGCAGTATTCGGTGTTTCCGCACATGACGGTTTTAGAAAACGTTGTGACAAGCAAAGGTTTTCAGCGTAAAGGTTTTACGGGTTTGCTGTTCGGCAAAGCGCGAAGAGAAGCGGTAAAAGAAGCCTTAGAAATACTAGATCAAGTTGGCTTGAGTTATGCGGTCGACAAATACCCGCATGAGTTATCTGGTGGCATGAAGCAGCGTTTGGCCATTGCACAAGCCTTGCTTGGTAAACCGAGAATTCTGTTATTGGATGAACCTTTTGGTGCGCTTGATCCGGGTATACGTGCAGATATGCACGCATTGGTGCTCAAGCTATGGAAAGAGCACAAGCTGACTATCTTCATGGTCACACATGACCTGAAAGAAGGTTTTTATCTTGGCACACGTTTGTGGGTCTTCGATAAGTTACGTCATGACGAGCAAGCGCCTCAGCGCTTTGGCGCGGGCATTACCTACGATTTGGCGGTAGGACAGGTTGATCATGACCTATATCGAGAAATCGATGATGACATTCGGCCTGTTCCGCAACAGGTTGCATAAGCCTATTTAGATCGAAGTAATAAGAGACATTAGCAATCAGTCGTGTTTTGCGCGGCTACATCTATTAAAAAAGAAAGTAAGGACAAGTTATGAGCGAGTACATCCGTTCTATTTCTTACACCACTCAAATTGCGGAAGGCTCACATTGGTCTTTTCGCTTACGTAAAGGCACGATTTTACGACTAACAGACTTACTTGGCGGCGCCAACGTTGGAATGTTGTTTTATAACCCCGAGGACTTATTAGAGCGCTACAACGCGCCTGATACCCTCAAGTGCCAGCACACATTTAAACTCACAAAAGGCAATTGCTTGTATTCAGATATGGGGCGAATTTTCGCTTCGATCGTTGAGGATTCTCTCGGCTGGCACGAATCAGTTTGTGGTAATTCTCATGCCTCTCATATTGAGGCGCGCTGGGGTGCGCGTGACTATCAAACAGATCGAAATGATTGGCTGCAAAATGGGCACGACGCGACCTTAGTAGAGCTTGCGAAATATGGTTTGGGCCCCGCAGATTTGGCGGCAAACATTAATTGGTTTAGTAAGGTCTCGGTAAATTCTGAAGGTCAGATGGCACTTGATGCCTCGGCAGATACACAAGGTGCTTCAGTGACTTTGCGTATGGAGATAGATTCCATTGTTGTGCTGCATACCTGCCCACATCCTTTAGATCAGTCTTCAAGCTACCCAACAATGGACGTAAAAATTGAATTGGGTGAGGCATTGCCTGTCACCGAAGATGATTACTGTAAGAATTTCCGCCCTGAAAATGGACGAGGATTTGCAAACAATGCCTTGTATCAGTTGGGCTTAGGGGGCACGCCATGATTATTGAGAGCACATTACTTCCTGAAAATGCACTGACCCGACAAGTGGTTGATGCAGGGGACTATTACATTGGTGTGGTCAATGCGGGAGAAATCATCCGTATTCTAGACCTAGAAGGCAACCAAGCCGCTGACACCTTGTTTTTTAATGCACACAACCCGACTGAACGTTACAGCGCGATGGATACTGTGCGCGAGCAGGGTGCTGTTTACCTCACTGCAGGTTCAGAGCTTCGATCAAATTTTAATAACGTGATGCTTGAAATTGTTGCTGACACTTGCGGTCGTCACGACACCCTTGGTGGTGCTTGTGCGACGGAAAGCAATACTGTGCGCTATGACCTCGAAAAGCGTTGCATGCACGCCTGTCGTGATAGCTGGATGTTGGCGATTGCCGAGAATCCTCAGTACGGAATTACGAAGCGCGATATCAGTCATAACATCAATTTCTTTATGAACGTCCCTGTCACAGAAGAGGGCGATTTAACCTTCGAAGATGGTATTTCTGGCGCTGGGAAATATGTCGAGCTACGCGCCGAGATGGACGTGGTGGTGCTTATTTCGAATTGTCCGCAACTTAACAACCCTTGCAATGGCTACAACCCCACGCCTATTGAATATTTAGTCTGGTCGAGCGCGGCCTAAACGCACAGCAACCTCAGTGGACGACCACTGTTGTATTTTCATGCGGGACGGCCCGACACGATGATCTATGTTCAACAAAGTATTGATTGCGAATCGTGGAGCTATTGCCGCACGCATCATTCGCACTCTGAACGAATTGAATGTCGCGTCAGTTGCGATCTACGCGCAGAGCGACGCCCAAAGCCTTCATGTTCGTCAAGCTAGTGAGTCTTACTGCTTAGGTGATGGCCCTGCCGCTGACACCTATCTTGATATCGATAAAATTATCGCCATTGCCAAAGAGTCGGGTGCACAAGCGATCCACCCCGGATATGGTTTTCTTAGCGAAAACCCGAGATTTGTAGAGCGTTGCGAATCTGAAGGCATCGCGTTTAGCGGGCCGACGCCAGAACAGATTCAAGTCTTTGGACTCAAGCACAAAGCGCGTGAGCTAGCCCAAAAAGCAAACGTACCCTTGTTATCGGGGTCGGAATTATTACCAAGCTTGGATGAAGCGCTGCGTGTTGCTGAAAACATTGCTTATCCGATCATGCTCAAAAGCACCGCTGGTGGCGGTGGCATCGGCATGCAAGTGTGTTTAGGTCCTGAAGAACTCGAGCAAGCTTATGATTCTGTAAAACGACTTGGTGCGAATAACTTTGCGGATGATGGTGTTTTCATCGAGAAATTCATTGCACGCGCGCGTCATATTGAGGTTCAGGTGTTTGGTGATGGACAAGGCAATGCCTTAGCCATTGGAGAGCGCGATTGCTCTAGCCAGCGTCGTAACCAAAAGGTCGTGGAAGAATGTCCTGCGCCAAATTTACCCGCAGAGCTTGCAGCAGAGCTGCATCAAACCGCTGAGGCTTTATTGTCTCAGGTAAGTTATCGCAATGCAGGCACGGTTGAGTTTCTTGTTGATGCCGATACGCACCAATTCTATTTCTTAGAAGTGAATACCCGCTTACAAGTTGAGCACGGTGTTACCGAAGAGGTCTTCGACATCGACCTCGTCGAGTGGATGCTAAAACTCGCATCTGGAGAAGACATTGATCTTGCCAATAAACGTAAGAATTTGAAGGCGCATGGGCATGCTATTCAAGTGCGTTTGTATGCGGAAGATCCATATCGCGACTTCCAACCTTGTCCAGGGTTGCTCAGCAAGGTGTCGTTTCCAGGCTACCCACATGTGCGCATTGATCACTGGATT
>NZ_LWFI01000068.1:0-730 GCF_001635735.1 Oleiphilus sp. HI0067 | reverse complement strand
CATTGATCATGGCCTATATGCTTTTTGGTTGGNTTGNGCACGTCATCCAAGAGAGTNAACAAGGTCTTTACAGTGNGCAAATGGATCGATCTTTCCGCTGGGGGATGAGTTGGTTTATCTTCTCAGAAGTGATGTTTTTTGCGGCCTTTTTTGGCGCTTTGTTTTATATCCGAGTATTGGCTGTCCCATGGATCGGCGGAGAGGGCGCGAATACCTCAACAGGCGAGTTGTTATGGCCTGAGTTTGAGGCGACTTGGCCATTAATGGTGAACCCAAATAACGAGTTATATCCAGGGCCGAGCGCATTGATTAGTCCTTGGGGAATTCCGTTACTTAATACTGCTTTATTGGTGGCTTCGAGTGTCACGATCACGATTGCGCATCATGCGTTAAAAGATGGGGATCGTGGCAAATTAACCTTGTGGTTGGGTGCGACCATTGCCCTAGGCGTCGTGTTCTTATACTTCCAAGGTTATGAATATGTGCATGCCTATAATGACCTCGATCTGACCTTGTCTTCTGGGATTTATGGCACGACCTTCTTCTTATTGACGGGTTTTCACGGTGCACACGTAACGCTTGGGACTCTAATGTTGATCATTATGTTTTTCAGAGTGCGTAAAGGCCACTTCGATAAAGCAAATCACTTTGGCTTCGAAGCGACAGCATGGTACTGGCACTTCGTCGACGTGGTGTGGTTAGGTTTATTTTTCTTGGTTTATATTCTGTA
>NZ_LWFI01000067.1:0-792 GCF_001635735.1 Oleiphilus sp. HI0067 | reverse complement strand
TGCGCTTCAGGTTGAAGTGAGAAGAGATGCGAGCAAAATCTACAGGCGTTCGGATAAACGCTTTGCGCATACTCTCACCTGAGGGTGTAAAGTAATTTGAAACGCCATTCGCGTCAGTATAAATGACGGCTTCTAGGTGACGTCCTTGATTGCTGAAGTTGGCCGCAAGTATTCGACCATCCTTATAAGGTTGGCCATCTACAAATAGCTTTTCATATACCAGACTGAACTTGTCGCCTTTGCGGATATCTAGGGCGAAATCCACGTCCCAGCCAAAGATATTGGCGAGACCCATGATTGAGATTGCCCCAAACCTGCGTTTTGACCAGCAAGAAATAAGGATGAGTCGATTGTGCCCTCGGCATATGCTAGCTCAACTTCTGGTTCTCTGGTAACAACTTCCGTTACGAACGAGCCGTCTTGTTGACGATCTAAAAATACAGTTTCAGTGAGAGACCGAGATAGCTTGATTCGACTTAATTGATTTGCATCGTCATTCAGAAACGCTATTTTTTCGCCGGGGAAGATTCGTGTGAGCTCTTTGTTTTGTTTTCCTGCGCCAAGTACTTTGTACATGGTTGCGTCATTATACCCGCCTAAAGCAAATAGCTTTGATAGAGTATCGCCTTCATTCACTGAGAAGGTTTGCCAGTTTTCTAAGGGTTCAATTTGTAGTTCGTGATCTTGAGGAGTGGCAAGTTCAGCGCTGTTGATAGTTGCTTCTTTTGGAATGTCGATGGCGATCGTTGTGTTTTTCGTCGCATTAACTTTGCTACTAGGGCTGATAAGTAA
>NZ_LWFI01000066.1:0-709 GCF_001635735.1 Oleiphilus sp. HI0067 | reverse complement strand
AATGACACCGCTTAAAGGTGCCGATGGTCGAATTTATGCCATGTCGCAGGGCAGTTTGGTCGTTGGTGGTTTTGGTGCAGATGGTAGCGATGGTTCATCGATTACGGTGAATGTTCCAAGTGTGGGGCGTATACCAAATGGTGCGACGGTAGAGCGCGGTATTGCGAGTCCGTTTAGCCAAGGCGATACGATCACATTTAATTTGCATCAGCCTGACTTTACAACGGCCATGAACGTCTCGCAGCAAATCAACGATATGCTTGGTCCGGACACAGCCTATGCGCAAGACGGCACATCAATTCGTGTGCGTGCTCCGAGGGACTCAGCGCAGCGCGTGTCGTATCTCGCAATGCTAGAAAATCTGAATGTTGAGCCAGGTGAGGCTGCCGCAAAAGTCATTATTAATTCGCGAACTGGAACCATCGTTGTTGGGCAAAATGTAAAAGTACTTCCTGCCGCTGTAACCCATGGCAGTTTGACGGTGACGATCAACGAGCAAGCTGAAGTCAGCCAACCTAATCCATTTTCGGACGGCCAAACAGTCGTTGTGCCGCGTTCAGATGTCAGTGCTGAACAAGAAAAAGGCCGCATGTTTGAGTTTGGTCCTGCGACCACGCTTAGTGAGATTGTACAAGCTGTTAACCGTGTAGGAGCAGCACCTGGCGATATCATGGCGGTGCTAGAAGCGCTCAAACAAGCTGGCGCACTG
>NZ_LWFI01000065.1:0-1205 GCF_001635735.1 Oleiphilus sp. HI0067 | reverse complement strand
TCGTGGTCCTCAAGACCAAGATGATTACGTAAATTCTGCTGTACTCATTGATACACCTTTAAACGCGATCGACCTCTTAAAGCTTACTCAGCGCATAGAGAATGCTTTTGGCAGAACTAAAACGAGAGTTTGGGGTGAACGCATTATCGATATTGATATTATATTCTTTGGGCAAGAAAACATTTCTATCGAAGATCCAGATCTACAGATTCCTCACAGAGAAGCCTTAGTTCGCGACTTTGTGCTTATCCCATGCTTAGAAATTGCGCCNCATTGGCGCTTACCCAATGGCGAAGCTTTAGCAGACTATGTCAATAAGTGTGAACATCATGATCTCGTTAAGATTGAAATAAATTTGGCTTGTTCTTAAGCCAACATATAGCTAGTCTTTGCATGCAATTACCCACTTGGAAAAAGGGCTTATGACCACCACCACTTTATCGTTGAAGAAACTGAAGGAAGAAGGTAAGAAATTTTCTTGTCTCACCAGTTACGATGCGTGTTTTTCTGCCTTATCGAATGAGGCAGGAATCGATGTACTGTTGATCGGTGACTCTTTGGGCATGGTGCTTCAAGGCAACGACAGCACGCTTCCTGTTACCATGGATGATATGCTTTACCACACCGCTTGTGTGAAAAGTGGCAATTCCCGCAGCTTGATCATGGCTGACCTACCCTTCAATGCAAATAACAGCATCGAACAGACGATTCATAATGCAGGTCTGTTAATGCAAGCAGGTGCTCACATTATTAAAGTTGAAGGTGGTGCTTGGCTAAAAGAATCTATAGAAGAGCTAAGTTATCGAGGCATACCTGTATGTGCTCACCTTGGTCTCACTCCACAATCTGTTAACAAACTCGGCGGTTATCGAGTTCAAGGCAAAGAAGACAATTCGGCTAAAGCAATGCTTGATGCAGTGAAGGAACTAGAACAAGCAGGTGCCGATATGATTCTTCTTGAATGTGTGCCGACTCAACTTGCAGAGCAAATCACCAAGGCTGTTTCGGTTCCAGTTATTGGAATTGGTGCAGGTAATGTTACTGATGGGCAAGTACTAGTTGTACACGATATGCTAGGTCTTACTTCAGGCAAACTACCTCGTTTCGTGAAAAACTTTTTGGCTGAAACTGATTCAGTGCAAAGTGCGATTCAAGCTTACGATCAAGCTGTAAAAAATGGCTCTTTTCCCGGACCGGAACATAGC
>NZ_LWFI01000064.1:0-702 GCF_001635735.1 Oleiphilus sp. HI0067 | reverse complement strand
TCAATTGCAGCATGGTGACGTGGATGCCAACGACACACACACGTGGAAAGTATTGGCTGGCGGCTTAGGGGCCTTCGGAGTGATGACTGTCGATGCGCTAGGTAAGTGGACTTATGTGCTCGATCAGAACAAAGCACAAGCCTTATCAGATGGGCAAACAGCCACCGAAACTTTTCAGATTGAAGTGCAAGATCAACATGGTGAGCGCTCGGTGCAGACCGTAAATGTGCATGTCGATGGTGCAAATGATGTTCCTCAAATTACCGGCACTGATACAGGAAGGGCTATTGAAGGTTCTAGTATTGCAGCCGCAGGTTCTTGGACGGCTGTTGACCCTGACGCGCTTGATCAACATACCTGGTCCGTCGCAACGCCTGCTCAATATGGCACGCTGACAATTGATGCCAATGGCAATTGGTCTTATGTGCTTCATCAGCCGAATCATGCTGATATTGATCAGCTTGCTGATGGCGAATTAAAAACAGATACCGCGATCATTCAAGTAGATGATGGTCACGGGAGTATCGTGACTCAGCAAGTCACCCTCACGATTACAGGTACGAATGACGCGCCGAATATCAGTGGTGTGTTAAGCGGAACAGTTCAAGATGGTGGCACATTACAGGCATCTGGTCAGCTTTTAGATGGTGATGTGGATGCAAGCGACATGCACACTTGGAACATCTTAGGCAGTCAGCAGGG
>NZ_LWFI01000063.1:0-798 GCF_001635735.1 Oleiphilus sp. HI0067 | reverse complement strand
CCAAGACTACTTTGGGCGACAGTTTTGTTTAGATGCAGTCAAGTTTGACTTGAGAGGGAAGTCTGCAGGGCAATTTAGAATCAGAAAGGCGCAATCACGAGCGCTGAGTCGTAAACAGAGCCTTATAAAAGAGATACGATTTAACCAGGAACTCCTTTCGCTTTATGGTCAACAATTCATAGATGAGACGGTAGGCCACGAAGTAGCGCATTTTATCGTGCACGAAGTTGTCGAACGTCGCGTTAGACCTCATGGGCGCGAATGGCAATCGGTGATGATAGACGTTCTTAAAAAAGCCCCTGAAGTGACTCATCAATATGAAGTTAAACCAGCGAGAACCATAAAACGATACCGTTACCACTGCGCTTGTCCAAACAAGTATCATGAATTGACGTCTATCAGGCACAATCGAGTAAGGCGCGAGAACGCAAAGTACGTCTGCAGGATTTGTAAGACAGCGCTTTTGCCAAGCGACAATTAATTTAGGCCACTTTGAAACACTCGATTTCATTTTTTAGAGCATCCACCGCAACGATTAGGTTTTGGCTAAGACTCAGCAATGAATAGACTTCCGTTTGCCGTTTCTTCCGACAATGCCTGAGTTGTTGTCACATTGCGACTAATCTCTTCAGAAACTGAAAGTTGTTCGCTCGACGCCGTTGCGATTTGTCCAGCCATATTAAGGATCTGATCTATCGCTTGCTCGATTGTATCAAGAGAAGTTTTTGTGTCGTTTGATTGAGTAGCCGTCTGTTGTGAGAGCTCTCGACACGCTAGCATCGCATCGAGCGACGCTTT
>NZ_LWFI01000062.1:0-1071 GCF_001635735.1 Oleiphilus sp. HI0067 | reverse complement strand
CACGGGTTTGTTGTTGAAATCACAGGTCTTGGGTGTTCAAGACAAACCATTAGAGTTATTTCAATTCTCCCAATTAGAATTGCCTGCCGAAACGTTTGATTCTGATTTTGAATTTGATGTGGATAGTAGCGTTGTTTCTCACCATAAAGTGCCGATGAGTGAAAACGATATGCGTTGGCCAGAAAGACTAAACTGGACTGCTAATTATCACCCTCCCGGATTTATGGAAGTAGAATCGACTAAGAAAGCGGGTAGTGTTGTGTTGTACTCCGATGGTCTTGCGAACTATACCGTTTTTGTTGAGTTGAAGAGCAAGGCATCGTTACCAAATGGCGCGACTAAGGTTGGTGCAACAACTATGTATATCAAACCTCTAGAGTTTAATGACTCTGAATACACAGTGACGGTTGTTGGTGAAATTCCACCCATGACGGCGATGAACATCGCTGAGGGTGTTCAGCCGATCATGGAGTAGCCGCATGGCAAGTGAACGCGGTATAGTTCTTGAGCTTCGTGATCAGCGTGCTCTTATTCAGACTCAAAGAAGAAGTTCTTGTCAAAGTTGTCAGTTAGAAAACTCTTGTGGTCAAGGCTTGATCTCAAAGCTCGGCTCTGAGAAGAGCATGGAGTTTTGGGTTGATAACTCCTTAGATGCACAGGTAGGCCAGACTGTGACGATAGATTTACCAGATGAAGGCTTGCTGTACGCATCGGTCTTAATGTTTTTGGTGCCTCTCATCATAATGCTTGCATCTGCAGGACTAGCTTTCGCAACAACAGAGAATGAACTCTTTTCGATTTTCGCTGGGGTAATCGGATTGCTGTCGGGCTTTTATTTCGCACGCGTTAAAAGTCAGTCGATGCAGAATGACTCCCGTTTCGTACCAGTGCTGAACACGATTCAGTTATCTAGTGCCGAAGGTGGCGCTTGCTTTCCCTCAAAGTGATACTTTGGGCACAACTGAGTTGTGGCCCTTCTTATAAAAATAGTGCCTTACCTAAGGTTAATTTGAATCTCATTCACACAACACTAAATATGAATGTAAGAGACCTTTTGTTCCTTTAATGTTA
>NZ_LWFI01000061.1:0-830 GCF_001635735.1 Oleiphilus sp. HI0067 | reverse complement strand
CTTAGAATGCTCGGTGCGATAGCCGAGATGTATTTCGCCTTGAGTTTAATAAACTTGGCCTCACATCTATATCTTCAAATATCCATAATACGAATTAATAACACAGTAGAATCTTATGTTTTCATCGGCACTAACCAAGCTTTTCGGAAGTAAGAATAAGCGTGAGCTTAAACGCATGGGCAAAGTCGTTGCTCAAATCAACGCACTAGAAGAATCCATGTCGTCATTGAGTGATGATGCGCTTAAAGCGAAAACTACCGAGTTTAAGGAGCGGGTAGCTAACGGTGAATTACTAGACAAGCTTTTGCCTGAAGCGTTTGCAGTTGCTCGTGAAGCCGGTAAGCGTGTCATGCAAATGCGTCATTTTGATGTGCAGCTGATTGGCGGCATGACACTCCATCAGGGGAAAATTGCTGAGATGCGTACAGGTGAAGGTAAAACGCTAGTAGCGACCTTGCCTGTGTATTTGAATGCTCTTTCTGGCGAAGGCGTGCATGTTGTAACGGTTAACGACTACTTAGCAAAACGTGACTCTAAGTGGATGGAACCTCTATATAACTTCTTAGGTTTAAGTGTTGGGGTTGTATATGGCGGTCAAGAGCCTGCAGAAAAGAAAGCAGCTTATCAGTGTGATATCACCTATGGGACTAACAACGAATTTGGGTTTGACTATTTGCGCGATAACATGGCGTTTAGTGCCGAAACAAAAGCGCAGCGTGGTTTAAACTTCGCGATTGTTGATGAGGTTGACTCGATCCTTATCGATGAGGCGAGAACACCTCTTGTTATTTCAGGCCCTGCCCAGGACAGCTCAAAGCTATACAAAGCAA
>NZ_LWFI01000060.1:0-1043 GCF_001635735.1 Oleiphilus sp. HI0067 | reverse complement strand
GGTACAAAGGTGGTGTAGGCCAAGATGACTAGCAGAGCGACATAGCTGATCTTAGTAACAAGTGCTGCACGTTTGCTTTTGAGTTCGAGAGAATTTGTCATAACGTTTTCTGAATCTGATTAAGAATTAAGTTTACGAGCGAGCGTGGCTAATCGTTTACCGAGGGCTTGGCATAGCGCGGTTTCATGTTCGCTCAAAGCACCGTTTGTTCCCATTTCTGTATGACTTGCGCCGTATGGGGTGCCGCCTGTTGTTGTGTCATGCAAGGCTTTTTCAGTGTAGGGAAGGCCTGAAATAACCATGCCCTGATGCATCAGAGGGATCATCATTGAAAGCAGCGTCGTCTCTTGCCCTCCATGCATTGAACCTGTTGAGGTAAATACACTTGCCGGTTTTCCAGATAGCGCACCGCTCATCCATAGGCTGCTAGTGCCATCTAAAAAGTATTTTAAAGGGGCCGCCATATTTCCAAAACGAGTTGGGCTACCTAATGCGAGACCCGCACAGTCTTTGAGGTCTTCATCGCTGCAATACATGGCACCTTCATTCGGAACCGCTGCAATGCTTTGCTCATTGTTTGCAGACACTGGAGGAACAGTCCGTACTCGTGCTTCGATACATGAAACGGATTCGATTCCGCGAGCTATTTGCATTGCCATTTTTTCTGTTGCGCCATTACGCGAGTAATACAGAACGAGGACGTAAGGGTTCGACATTAAATCAATTCCAATACGTTTTCTGGTGGACGACCAAGAACGGCTTTGTCACCTTTCACGACAATCGGACGCTCAATAAGTTTTGGCGCTTCGGTCATCGCTTTGATCAAATCATCATCAGCGATTGAGGTATCTTTTAATCCTCGTTCTTTGTATGCATCTTCGCCTTTTCGAAGTAGTTCGCGAGCAGAAATACCAAGCTTCGAAAGAAGTGAACTAATTTCCTCTGCAGAGGGTACATCTTCGAGATAAAGCTTAATGGTTGGGGTAATGCTTTTTTCTTCGATAAGAGCGAGAGTTTGGCGTGACTTTGAACAACGTGGGTTG
>NZ_LWFI01000059.1:0-895 GCF_001635735.1 Oleiphilus sp. HI0067 | reverse complement strand
AGGGCGTCTGTTAGATGTTCAACAGCGCATCATTTCTCTTATTGATTTAGGCGGGCAATGGGCGGAATGTTTGGAGCTCATCGCGACAGAAATAGAGCGACTGATTCCGCGTGAAGATGCGTATTGCTCCATTCTCTTTCTGGATGGGAAACATCTACGCCATGGTGCAGCACCTAGCATCAGCAAGGAATATTCCGAGGCGATTGATGGCGCAGAAATCGGCCCTAATGTTGGGTCTTGCGGAACAGCGGCCTATACAGCGAAGAATGTGAATGTGTCGAGTATCGAAACGGATCCACTCTGGGCTGATTACAAAGGCTTAGCCTTAGGCGCGGGACTACGGGCATGCTGGTCTGTCCCGATTATGGCGAGTTATGGCTCAGTGCTTGGCAGTTTTGCCATTTATTTCGGCCACGAATGTGAGTATGACGCAGATCTTGTTGATCTGATTGAGCGCTTTTCTCATCTGGCAGGTTTAGTTCTAGAGAAAAAAATCAACGAAGGGAAATCAAGTCAGCTGCATAAAGCCTTACAACATAACAGCCATCGCTTTGAGAGCTTTGCTAGGGCGATGCCGGATCTAGTTCTCGTGTTCGATGAAGATGGCTATTACGTCGATATTTATGGCGGTGAGATGAAATCATTAGTCTTGCCTGCCAATATGCTTCTTGGGCAGAAATTGTCAGACATCCTCCCTCCTGCAATTAGCACAGCCATGCTCAATGTTATTCATGAGTGTCTCGATCAACAGAAACGTATGGTGTATGAGTATGAGCTAGATGTTCAAACGGGAAATCGTATTTTTGAAGCACGGGTTTCTCCTATTCCTGTTTACGATCTAGATCAGCCTGAAAAGGGGCATGTGATTTGGGTCGCACAAGATGTGTCAGAACGT
>NZ_LWFI01000058.1:0-5999 GCF_001635735.1 Oleiphilus sp. HI0067 | reverse complement strand
TCATATAATATTGTTTTTGTTATTCTTTCTAAGTAAGGATTTTATAACTGAAGAACATCAATTATTTCCCTAATTTACTACATCGCCGAGACAAGATTTACAGCAAGAATTGATCTAGATAACGCATCGGATATATTGAACAGATGCTTATTACTTTTACCAAAATCAATAAACCACTACTCGTGTAAAACTTTTCGACAGTTTGAGAACTACGTTTTTTAGTGCTCTTAAACTATTGCTTTGTGGAATTTGTTGCCGGCATTTCCGTTTAGCTTATTCGTTAAAACAAGAAATAAAAACATGATCAAAAGTAGTACACTGCGCAACCAGACAAAACGGTAAACGAGGATAACGTGCAAGATATTTATATCATCCATGAAAATGAAGAGTGGGTCGTACCACTTCGCGCTGCATTTGCTGAGCGCGGTGTTGAAGCCAAAGAATGGTTTTTAAACCAAGGCGTCATTAACCTTAATGAAACACCACCTGAAGGCATTTACTACAATCGCATGAGTGCGTCTTCGCATACACGTGGGAATCGCTATGCACCAGAGTTAACACGGCTTACCTTAAATTGGCTTACATTGCATAACCGCGAGATCATAAATGGTCCAAGAGCGATATACTATGAAGTGGACAAGTTTTCTCAATACTGTGCATTGCAAAAGCATGGTATCAAAACGCCGCTTACCCATGCCGTAGTCGGTAAAGAAAACCTGATACAGGCAGCGACAGACTTCGATCAAATCCCGTTTATTATTAAGCCTAATCGCGGCGGTAAAGGCTTAGGCGTAAAACTCATTCATAACATCTCTGACTTAGAAAACTTTATTGAAAGTGATGACTATGAAGAACCCTTGGATGGAACATGGTTGATCCAAGAGTACATAAAGTCAGACCAAACCTTTATTGTTCGTGCTGAATTTGTAGGAGCGAAATTCTTATACACGGTCAAAGTCAAAACTGATGGAGGCTTTGAACTATGTCCGGCGGATGTATGTGATATTTCTGATGCGTTTTGTCCAACCAGCGCCCCTGAGAGCAAGTTTGAATTGATAGATACCTTCGATAATCACTCCCTAATGAATCAGCTCGAAACATTCTTAAGCAAAGAAGAAATTGATATTGCAGGGATAGAATTTATTCAGAACGAAATCGGTGATTTGTTGGTTTACGATATCAACACCAATACAAACTATAATAATGATGCTGAAAAGCGCGCGGGTATCGATCAAAGTGGTATGCAAGCCATTGCAAGCCTGCTCATAGACAAAGCCAAATAAGTCTTCATGTGCATTTATGCCTGCAAGATTATCGACGCAGGCATACCTTCATTCAGACAAGCTTAGCAAGCATCGTCCTCTCTCATGACAACCAGTTCTTGCCCATTAAGTACTTTGACTACAATGGGCCGACAACACACTTGGCAGTCTTCAGTGTATTCGGAGTCTGAATCCATAACGTCTAGCAGTAATTGAATCGGTTCGCCGCAATACGGACAGTAAGTATTCTGCTCTTCCAATGGGTTCATTAATTACTCTCCAATGGTATGCGTCCAGGTTCAATAAATGCTTTATGCACGCGTTTCGCTCCTACAAGCTCAAACAAGTCACCATTAAAGCCTGTCATCTGGCGAGGCACCTTAGCTTGCTTAGCAACCTTTGCGTTAGCAGCAAGATGCAGCTGCTCACCATGCGTTGGAATGACGAGAGAAGGCTGCACCCATCCGTATAAATCAAGCAAATCTTGCTCACTTGGGTGACCACTCGCATGAATCGTTCTAGATGTGTTGTACTTCGTAATCACGGATATCTTTTTCTGTTCCAATTGCTCGATCAAACGATGAATATGCTCTTCATTCCCTGGAATCACAATAGAGCTAAATATCACAGTATCACCCTCTTCCAGCTCAAGATCTCGGAATTGATTCCTTGCCAGTCGTGATAGTGCCGCACGCGGCTCGCCTTGACTGCCTGTCGCGATGATCAATATTTCTTCTGACGGCAAATACCCGATCTGATGCGGAGAATACAACAAGCCATCAAGCTCGCTAGGCCAGTAACCAGCAGCTTTTGCGTGACGATGCATGGTATGAAGAGATCTCCCCAATAAGGCAACATAGCGTCCGGTATCTTTGGCAACCTTAAATAGCGTTATTAAGCGCGCGATGTTACTTCCGAAACACGTCACCAACACTCTACCCGACTGCTCACTGACGTGATCAAATAAGCCTTGATAACATGCGCCCTCGGAAACACTTCTACCAGAACGGTCAGCGTTGGTAGAGTCGCAAACCATTGCAGCAATGTTCTCACTCGCTAATTGCTTAAAAGGTAGCGGGTCAAAGGGCTTGCCTACGACAGGATCAAAATCGATTTTCCAATCACCGGTATGAAAAACTGAACCTACTCTGGTTCTGATCATAAGACTATATGACTCAGGCATTGAGTGCGTTAATGCCAACCACTGAACCTCGAATGGGCCAATCTGCTCTGTCGAACCGTCATCGACGATATGAACAGGTATATCTAATTCTTTGCGCGACTCCGCTAATTTATGACGCAAACATAGGGCGGTGAATCGAGTTGTATACACTGGACATTTGAATCGAGACCATAGATCGACCAACGCTCCGAGATGATCCTCATGCGCATGTGTGATTACGATGCCTGCTAAGGCATCAGCACGCTGTGCAATAAAACTTGGGTCTGCACTTATTCTGTCGAACTTCTTTGTAAGCGCGTCTTCGTCATTCTGCGGATTATTGGCATGAATCGCACTGAGACTCTCGCTAAAACTTACGCCGCAATCAACCATTAACCACGCATCATCATGACTGTAGAGATTCATGTTCATGCCAATTTCTCCAGTTCCACCTAAAGGTAAGTACCAAAATTGGCGATGATTAGCCGCGTATGAATTAGAAATAATCGACTCCTATTTGCAGTTGAGGGTAAGACAAATCACGATTAGGGGGTCTTACGAATCAGACCCTTAGAAAGTTCATGCCTAAGCAATATAGAGAAAGTATAAAAGCTAATTAGCAGTATGAGGAAAAATGTTAGACATATGTCTGAAGACGCGCTCAGCTCGACCACCTTCCGTGATTCTCAAAAATATTCTAGTGTTAGCTCAGTAAGAGTACTCAGATAACTAGATAATTTCTAAGATGTTGAGCTAGCGTTAACTTTACCCAAAAGAATAAACTTAACGCTGCAAGATTTGCCACAGCACTCTCCACCTGATACCTTCACAAGATTAATAATCTGAAATTATCTGGTCCCCTATGAAATCAACTAAACTATTTTCGAACTTGTTGCTTTATATTTTTGTAGCAAGCTTTACATTGATGGGTTGCAGTAGTGGCGGCAATAGCCCGAATGGCAAACGTGTTGTTAGCCTTGAAATTTCTGGAGACAATGAAATAGCCGCTAACTTTAGCACTCAACTTAAAGTCACTGCAATTTACAACGACAAAACTTCAAAAGACGTCACCTCAATAGCAACATGGAGTCAGTCTGGCGAGACGGGGATCATTCAAGTATTGCCCGAAGGCATTGTTGAGGGCCTGGCAACAGGATCTGCAACGGTTACCGTCCGTTATGACGATTCACAAAGCGTGACTAGTGCTAACTTCACAATGAACGTGAACGATTCTAGTGTGACCGGGCTCTTTATTACGCCGATTGTTGACATATTAGGCAGCCCTTACAGGATCCCTAATGGTACGTTTATCAGTGTCGCGGGCCTGGCGAATTTTTCAGACGGTAGACAATTGGTCGATATTACTCGAGACCTCTCTTGGACGGTCGATCAGAGCAATATTGTCACGGTCGAGCCTAAGGATTTTGAGGTTAAACTGACGGGCCAATCTTTGGGGGTTACTACTTTAACTGTGGATGTCAGTGATCCCAGTCAATCAGCACAAACGAATGTGGCCGTGCAACAAATTTTGACGGTTACCAATGCCGTGCTCACCGAGTTATTGATTTCACCAAGCTCTCTTAGCTTACCCAAAGCGATCAATCAACAGCTATCGGTTGCAGGTGTCTACTCGGATAATTCGATCTTAATTGATATCCCTGAAGTAAGCTGGTCGGTTGAAGATGATCGCATTGCTCGCATCTCAGAAGACGGCTTGTTAAGCACATACCTAGATGGCCAAACCAAAGTATTAGTGAGCTTGGATTTGATTCAAGCTGAGGCTGAATTGGTAGTCAATGATGCCACAGTAGAGTCCCTTGTCGTCTCACCAGCTGAGGCTTCTATCGTTGAGGGCAGCAAAATAGATTATAACGCCACGGTAACTTTCTCAGACGGAACCGAAGCCGATTACACTGAAAAGGTCGATTGGTATAGCTCCAATAGCAGCGTAGCCGAGGTATATAATGGCAATACTATAAGAGGCCTGCATGAGGGCCAAGCCGAGATCTTTGCTGTGTTGAAAGTGTCTAGCTCAGCAGACACAAATGAGGTGCTTCAATCTAATCCCAGTGGGCGTCTAGACGTTTTTGAGGCTAGAATCACAGACATCGACGTTGAGACCGTTGACGGCAACCCAGACTTGCCGATGATTGTCTCGAAATCTGAAAGCCTAGTACCGATTGATCAATTGCAGATTGATAACGTTGCCGCTGACTTCAAAGCACAGGCAACGTATGAAGATGGAAGTAGTCAGGATATTACGCTCAGCGACGATACTCATTGGACCATTGTCGATGATCAAGACAATCTAGATAGCAGTATTGCGGTGGTTGCTGATGGACGTGTGATCGGTTTAGGTTCTGGCAATGGTGCTGTGAAGGCTGAGAACGATAATATTCGCGACAGCAGTCCGATAGTTACCACTGGCTGCCCAAGCTTAAAGGTTCTTAATCCTCGCCCAGGTGGCTCAGGCGTAATGTACTTCAGTTGCCCGCTTAGAGATACCGAAGCCACTGATGCTCAAATTAGCTATGGAGCAACCTCCAGAGGCGATGGGATCAGGGGCCCTGAGTTTGACTTCATCACTCACAGCAATGCTAGCGTCGCGGCTGATTACTGCGACAATCTCAATTTAGACGGTCACAACGATTGGGAACTAGCTAGATACTCCGATTTAGTCCGGCTGATATTTTACTATGACTCAAATAACGACTCTGACTACCTATTTTTTACCGAACATAATTGGCCAGCCCAAACCAACTTTTGGATTGCTGATAGATCTGGTAAAGCAATTTCATTAGCCGAAGTCACAACTGAGCCAGTTTCTGCCGTGGGGTCGCTATTGAGTACGTGTGTGAGGATACAACCCAATTAATCCAGCTTGTAAAACTTTCTCAAAGGGGCTGAAGCCCCTTTAAAATGTAGCGTTAAAACGCATGATATTGACGTCAGTGGTTTCCGCGCGCCAGCGATACAATCCCCAGCAAACTCTTGGTTCGACGCTTCATTGAGCTTCTTTGTAAACTTGCCCTCGCTCTGCTCTAGCCCGAATAACACAGACACTAAAAGAAACGTGAAAATAATAAGTGAAGGTTGATCAAAGTTCGTCAAAAAATACCAATATATCCCGAAAAAGCATTATCCCTTCGTCACAAATAAATATGTATATATCGCTGTTATAAATGAACTAAAGTGGAATTGTCTGGATTTGTGGCAACGTAAGCCTTGAAACTAATATTCTAGTTAAAAACTTTTCATAAACACTATTTCTTTCAAATAAAGAGCGCCCCGTACAACAGAATAGCTTCATGGCTCAAACAAAAAGGCTATTGAAATAAAGGCCTTGCAATTGGCCTGTAAAGCGTCTGCGACGAGAGATACGTCCAAAGGAATTTAGTTTTCCAAACGTTATGCAATCAGAAGCGTTTAGCCTCAGTCGTGTGAGCGGTCAGTAACTGAAAATCCTGACTCCATTTTTATTACTTTTGGCTCGTGTAGATTTTTCAATACAAATTTTAAATCTATTTTTTCAACTTGCTGCGTTTGATAAGTTTTATAATAGTATATCCTGTTTT
>NZ_LWFI01000057.1:0-953 GCF_001635735.1 Oleiphilus sp. HI0067 | reverse complement strand
GACAGAGAAAACAGTAATACCAACACCGAGTTCGATAATGATTATGCCGTAATGCTGACCATCTACTGGGTCCGCTGCGAGCACGTTGTAGTCTAAAAAATTTGCACCGTTCAACATGCTCACAAGACCAACAGATGCGTATAGCAAAACGCCCACTGGAGCTAGATACTTAACAAATCGTGGACTTACAACTCCAACGGCTTTTCTTAAGCTAAAGGTGAGGGCGTAAAGAATAAATGCTGCAGCAGCGATAACTCCTGCCTGAAATCCACCGCCTGGACCAAAGTCACCATGAAATTGAACGTAGAGGGCAAACAAGATGATTAGGGGAATAGAGATTTTCGCAACCACGCGTAGCACTTTATGCTGGGTAAGGCCTTGTTCTTGCGCAAGGAGTTCCGTTGGTTTCCCGCGCACACCTAATAAACTGAATACGCCAATCGCCGCTGCAAATACAACAACTGTCTCGCCAAAGGTGTCAAAGCCACGATAACTAGCTAGGACCGAGGTCACCATATTAGGAAGACCAATCTCTGTCGGTGATGTCTCAATGTAGCGCGGCGCAACGTGCTCATGCACAGGGTTATCTGCTAAACCAAAGAGGGGCATATCAAACGTCCCGTATATCAGCGCACCACCAGTTAAAAGAACGATTAAGGTCGCAAAGGTATGACTATGTAAACTGAGTTTTTCTTTACGGCCCGTAATAGCAATCGTACTTAGCATTAATACGGTAGAGATACCCGCGCCAACGGACGCTTCAGTAAACGCAACATCAACGGCATCAAGAGTTACAAACAAGGCCGCACATAGAAAACTGTATATACCAAAGAGCATCACGACAGAAAACAAATCTTTAATATAGATGATGCGAAATGCGGTGATCACGAGCATCGCGAGAAGAATGAGGTCTATTAAAATAGTCATTAGCTCACTCCGTCCTTGGCCTTTTC
>NZ_LWFI01000056.1:0-414 GCF_001635735.1 Oleiphilus sp. HI0067 | reverse complement strand
TTTGCTCAGCGATCTGTTCTAGCCCTTGTATGCTGGAAGTGCTCGGGATTTCGGATTCGGCGGAGCTTTCCGCAATTGGCTGAGGAGTATTTGATGAACTAGATGAGAGTGTTTTGAAGGCATTCTTTAGCTGAGTGCCTAGCTCTAACATTGTGTCTCGTGGGGAAATTTGGTTCATGCTCTTGTTTACTCATCACTTAAAAGGGGAACGAATTTGCCGATTTTTTGGCAGACCCTTGATTAATAGATTGAGAGCAAACTTAATACCAAATTTGCATATGATGGGATAAACAGAATTGTTGAATGAATCTTAAGCAGAGGCGGGTGCCTCTGCTGAGAGGTGCGATTAGTGCTGTTCTTGCTCGGAATATAATTTTTCAGCCCATGCTAGAAACCCTATGCACGCTGTAAGTA
>NZ_LWFI01000055.1:0-640 GCF_001635735.1 Oleiphilus sp. HI0067 | reverse complement strand
ACCGATTTTTCACAACCTCGTACTTGCAGATGAAATTAATCATGCCCCAGCTAAAGTACAAGCCGCGTTGCTTGAAGCAATGGCGGAGCATCAAGTGAGTGTAGGTAAACAGACATACCCGCTTGATGATTTATTTTTAGTGATGGCAACACAAAACCCNATTGAGCAAGAAGGCACTTACCCTCTCCCTGAAGCGCAGCTTGACCGTTTTCTCTTGCATGTAACGATCGATTATCCATCTGCGGAAGCAGAAAAGCTTATTTTGCGTTTAGTCCGAGATGAGCTCAAGAAAGCCGCCAGTGAAGCTGAGTCTGGAATCACATTAAGTAAAGCGGTTATCCAACAAGCACGACAAGAAGTTTTGGGTATTCACATGTCTGAAGCTGTTGAGGATTATATTATTTCCCTTACGACGGCGACGCGAGAGCCAAGAAGATTTAGCGAAGAGCTTGCACGTTGGGTCGAATTTGGTGTGAGCCCCAGAGGCACAATTTCACTCGATCGTTGTGCACGGGCCTACGCATGGATTAAAGGAAAAGACTTCGTCTCACCTCAAGATGTGAGTGCTGTGATCCATGATGTTTATCGCCACAGAATTCTGCTTAGCTTTGATGCCGAGGCAGAAGGCGTATCTATAAAT
>NZ_LWFI01000054.1:0-753 GCF_001635735.1 Oleiphilus sp. HI0067 | reverse complement strand
CCCTGCTCCTCAGGCCAGTTCCGCTCAAGTTAGCTTAAGCAACACTGCTCAGATTCTTAGCCGAGCAGAGAACTCTCTCAAATCTGAGCCAGATGTTGATGCTGCGCGCGTTGCAGAACTACGCGCGTCGATTGAAGACGGAACATACAAATCAAACACTGAAAACATGGCTCAAAAAATGCTTGATCTCGAATAGATTTATTCTTTTCGAGGCAAGCACTAATGGCTAACACCCCTTCTTCATTCGAACAACGCAAACCTGCCCTCTGTAAACAGCTGAAGCAACTTATCGATAAAGATCTTTCTGATCTTGATCAATTGCATAAGACACTTTTAAACGAAGCCCAAGCTCTGAAAGATCGTAACAGCACCGAAATTGAAGTCATCGCAAAAACCAAAGGCACACTAGTTAAGAACATTGAAGATCGAGCTCGCGCCAAAGNTAAGCTCATCACTGCCTCTGGAGCACCTATCGAAGCTGGAAAAGTAAAGATGGGGATAGACGCGCTTGGTGACGCGGAGCTGTCAACTCTTTGGTCGCAATCACTTAATCAACTCGAACAGTGCAAGGAATTAAACCAAGTAAACGGTTTAGTCATTGAGCGCTCACGATCGCGAAATCAAAAAATTATGGATATGGTTCGAGGCAAACATCAAAAACCAAAGCTTTACGGTGAGAAAGGCGGCGAAAGCACGTACTCCGGCACTAACAGAATCGCAAAAGCATAAAACTGTATAGCTTTTAAGCAACCC
>NZ_LWFI01000053.1:0-1103 GCF_001635735.1 Oleiphilus sp. HI0067 | reverse complement strand
GATCGTATGGGTAAAGACTTCAAAACAGCGATTGACGTGATGTTTGAAGCTGGTCGTTTTGGTCAGAAGAATGACAAAGGCTTCTACGCTTACGAGTTAGATCGTAAGGGTAAGCAGAAGAAAGTTGTAGATGAATCTGTTTACGACATGATTAAGCCAGTTGTTGCAAGCAGCAATGAGTTTACCGATGAAGAAATCATCGAACGTATGATGGTTCCACTTTGCATCGAGACTGTTCGTTGTTTGGAAGACGGTATTGTTGATACTGCGGCTGAAGCAGACATGGGTCTGATCTTCGGTATCGGTTTCCCTCCATTCCGTGGTGGTGCGCTTCGTTACATCGATTCTATCGGTATCGAAGAATTCAACAAGATCGCAGACAAGTATGCTGATCTAGGTGCTCTCTACACGCCGACTGAAGGTATGCGTGAGATGGCTAAAACTGGCAAGAAGTTTTTCGGCTAAGCGCTGAGACAAGATTACGGAGAATATCTATGAGTCTTAATCCAAAAGACGTCGTCGTTGTCGATGCGGTACGTACCCCAATGGGTCGAGCTAAAAACGGCTGTTTCCGCAACGTACGAGCTGAAACCCTTTCTGCGGTATTGATCGATGCGATCTTTGACCGTAACCCAGGTCTTAACCCTAACTTGGTTGAGGACGTTATCTGGGGTTGTGTTAACCAAACTAAAGAGCAGGGCTTTAACGTAGCTCGTCAAATCTCTTTGTTGACAAAGGTTCCACACACTTCATCTGCACAGACTGTTAACCGTCTATGTGGTTCTGCTATGACTGCAATCCACACTGCAGCACAAGCTATCCAAACTGGTAACGGCGATGTATTCATCGTTGGTGGTGTTGAGCACATGGGTCACGTACCTATGACTGAAGGCTTCGACCACAACCCAGCAGCGTCTAAGTATTCTGCAAAAGCATCTAACATGATGGGTTTGACTGCTGAAATGCTTGCTAAAATGCACGGTATTTCACGTGAGCAACAAGACGAGTTCGGTGCACGTTCACACCGTTTAGCGCACGAAGCGACAATCAATGGCAAGTTCAAGAACGAAATCGTTCCTGTTGAAGGCCATGACGACAACGGC
>NZ_LWFI01000052.1:0-1207 GCF_001635735.1 Oleiphilus sp. HI0067 | reverse complement strand
GCTGTTGAACCTCAAAATCTTGACTGTATTCTGAGAGGGGTAAATCAAGGTCTACATTCGCTCCATCCTTTGTCAGAGATAGAAAGACCTGACTAGACACATCTGCCTGAATCGCCACCTCAGTTAATGCGAACAGTGATTCTTCTTGTTCTGTGCGCGGTTGATAATATCCAACTTCATAATTACCAGACGTCAACGAAAACGATGCTGCACCATAGCTATTAGTAAGGGCAGAAATCTCCCCAGCCTGCACTCGAATATTGGACTGCGCCACGCCATCCTTGAACACGAACACATATAAATTCTTTTGCGAAGACGACGCAAAAGCTGGAGTTGTTGTAAAAGCGATAAGTGCCGATAGACAAATAATCGCGCGCACTATGAGGCGATTAACGGCATGCATACGGGTCATTCTGACAGATCTCTATTTGCTTAAATAAATAAGTCGCTTTGGTAAACAGCTGACTATCGTTGATTTGTTGTAGGTATGAAGTGGCAATGGGGTAATTGCCATTTTTGAAATGCGCAAAACCTAAGGCGTATAAAATATTGTCATCTGACAATAGGTCGTAACGTTTTAATGGTTCTGTCTTAGCAACCATCGACTCATAGTCTTCTAGCTGAATATCAATGCCAATGCGCTGACGGAACTTTTCTTCTTGCTCAAGGATTCGGCGATTTAATTGCAGAGCGCGCACCGGACTCTCCGCTTTCAAATACAAAGCAGATGCTTTGGCTGAAAATCGTGGAAACTGCATTGAGGCGAACTCGTAAACGAGGGCCGCCATCATGTACTGCTGCTGATCAACATAGACTTGACCAAGTAACTCAAGAAGCTTGTCATTATCGTTATATTTAATGACGCCCTCCTCAAGAAGCACTGCGGCTTGCTCATATTCACCACTTTCTCTCAAAGCATATGCCAAGGCTAAGTAATCATTCGCCGTATAACCCTGCGCTTTTAAATATTGACGCGCATACTCTTGGGCTTGCTGGTAGTAGCCTAGCTCCAACAAGTAATAGAATTTCTGGCTATAAAACTGCGCGTATTGTGGGTGACGATCAATCCCTTGATCTAGCGTGTTCCACGCAGCTTCCATGTTCTTTATCTGCTTAAAAGCCTCTGCTTTAATGACTAGCATCTGAGGATTTTCAAGCGTTTCCTCGCCTGCTTGATCTAGCGCTGCGATCAACATGTCGTATTCAT
>NZ_LWFI01000051.1:0-1005 GCF_001635735.1 Oleiphilus sp. HI0067 | reverse complement strand
ACGCCAAGAGTAAACGTCTCGAGTGAGTTTGATGCGCAAGCGCAAACTTACATATTGCACTTTGAGCAATCATGTCCGCCCACGCCTCAGCAGGAAGTCAAAGAGCCGTTCGTTATCCCGATTGAGCTAGCCTTACTTAATGGGGATGGTGGCGAACAAGCGTTGTCTGCATTTGGTGGTCAAAAAAGCGCAGTTTTTGAGTTGACCGAGAAAACACAAAGCATTGTTTTGGAAGGCATTCCAGAAGAACCCATTCCGTCGTTGTTGCGCGGCTTCTCTGCCCCAGTAAAACTAAATTATAACTACACACAACATCAGCTTTTGTTTTTGATGGCGAATGATTCAGACGGTTTTAACCGCTGGGATGCTGCGCAAAGCCTAGCATTGCTTGAATTGAATGCCATGATCTCAACGGTGAAGAACGGTGGTAATGCTCAGCTCTCTAGTGCCTATGTCGGCGCGATTCGAAGCATCATTAGCAACGAGTCATTAGACAAAGCGATGGTCAGCAAACTGTTGCAACTGCCAAGTGCTGCTTATCTGATTGAGCTAGCAGAAGAAGCTGATGTGGATGCTATTTGTACTGCGCGAAATCTCGCTCGTAAGCAATTAGCGTTCGATTTACAGAAGGAACTGGTTGCATGTTATCAGCGTAATCAGGGGTGCGAGAAAGGCCTAAGTTACGCTGAAATGTCTGTTCGAGGGCTTCGAAATACTTGTTTAGCACTGTTGTCAGCCAATGCGAATGATGAATTCATGAGCCTTTGTCGCAAGCAGTTTGTTAATGCTCAGAATATGACAGACCAAGTTGGAGCATTGTCTGCCATGATTGCCTCGGGCAACAAGCAAGATGCCGATGACTTATTGGCACGTTTTTATGATCAGTGGAAAGAAGATGCTCAGGTTATGGAGTTATGGTTCTCTGTGCAATCGTCAGCGTCTTCATATGCTGATTTAACACACATTCAATCGTTGATGGAGCATCCTGATTTTGATTTCTTGAAT
>NZ_LWFI01000050.1:0-755 GCF_001635735.1 Oleiphilus sp. HI0067 | reverse complement strand
AGGCGTAACTTCCTGCGATGGTAGTGAGGGTTACGATATTTGCGTAAGGCACAAAGGTGTTAATTAAATAGCTTTGCGAAGCGGCAAGTGCGGCACGCTGTGCGACTAAATTAATAAAACCATTTAAACCAAAGTCGGGGTTGTTGACGTTGCCTTTGAGAGGGATGTCCAGCTCAATGCGTCCGTTACTATCTTCTAAAGAGCTAAGCGCCAGATTCAATGGAATGAATGTTTGCTCTGCAATGCTGCCAGAGTGAACATCGCCGGCGTTATCGATTTCTAAACCGCGAATATGAAGGTCGACCGTGCCGTCAATTTCGTCATCTACAACAGAGACTTTTGTTTCTGAGTCGAGTTGCCCTGCAGACATATCAAAACCTGCAGCAGTCCGGATAAATGGCGAGATCTTAGGAAGTGAAAACTCTTTGAGATTCATTTCTAAGCTGAGATTGGTTTTGTCCTTAAACGGAGCAAGTTCGCTTTTGATTTCTGCTGATGTGTATTGGCCAGCTGTGAACATAGCATGAAGCTGAGCAAAGCTGTCTGGCGTTGTGCTATCAAGTTTTGCCAGAGTGAGTTTGTCGATATTTAAGCTCTGTTTAAATGATGGTGTTACCCCTTCATAGATAAAGTTCACCATCCCCTGATCTTTCAGGGCAAATTTGGATAAAGAAAAACCAAAGGCTTCTTGTTCTGCTGGCTGCTCAACTGATTGCGCGTTTGGTTCTTGAATTTGTTCTTGTTCAGCTACTTCA
>NZ_LWFI01000049.1:0-616 GCF_001635735.1 Oleiphilus sp. HI0067 | reverse complement strand
CTCAAGTAAGGCAAGTTCTGCTTCAGAGGGAAGTCCTGAACTTGCATATCGTGAGTTCGGGAAGTAGCTCAGATTGCGCGTGTAGGCATTATGGAAAAGGGCTGCGTTGGTCCATTCGAAATCAAACAGGTGTGAAAGCGCTTGGCGCACGCGTCTATCAGAGAATAAATCACGACGCGTGTTAAAAAAGAAGCCTTGTGTTCCTGATGGAATCGAGTGCGGGATGGCTTCTTTGATGACTTTGCCGCTATTGAGAGCAGGGAAGTCATACCCCTGTGCCCAGTTTTTTGCGGTGTAGTCATAGAAGATATCAAACTCGTCTGACTTAAACGCTTCGAATGCGATGGATTGATCACGGTAAAAATCAAAGCGCACTTGATCGAAGTTAAACCGGCCTTGGTAAACGTTTAAGTCCTTACCCCAAAAGTCTGGTACGCGTTCTAAGGTAATGCTTGATCCGATATCGACCTTTCCTATTTTATAAGGGCCGCTCAGCAGGGGAGTAACTTCTGATGAGGTCTCAAAATCTTTGCTTTCCCAAAAGTGCTTTGGCAAAACAGGGAGCTCGCCTGTTCTGAAAATTGCTTGTTTGGCTGCGCCGCTTTTTAAAGTGAAA
>NZ_LWFI01000048.1:0-712 GCF_001635735.1 Oleiphilus sp. HI0067 | reverse complement strand
GTTGATAGTTCAAAGCTCTGTGGGTAATGCCCCAGAGTGTAACCCTTTGCACGAAGCTGCGATTCAACTAGAGGCCCCGGCGTTCCTGCTCCAAATGTCGCGATCAAACTTGAATCATCGATATCGGTTAGGCGATTCATTCGCGTTAGCGCTAAGGTTAAGATCGGCTTATCGCTTTGGAAAGGGTTGATATGGCCTGCAACACTTGTGCCGCCTCCATAAGGAATCACAACAATATCGTTGTCGTAGGCAAAACTAAGAAGTTCTGCTATCTCATCTTTTATCTCAGGGAAAGCCACACCATCTGGGAAGAATTCAAACTGACCACTGCGCATCGCCAACCAATCAGGAAGACTTTGACCACGAGCGTGACGCACACGAACATCCGGATCTGTATTAATCAATCGATGGTCAGGCAATCGAGATGACGGCACTTGTGCCAATACTGAATCGAGACTTGCATCAGCAAGAGGGGTAGCTTGACCAACATGCTCTAGCAAAAATGCATCCCCAGATTCTGGTAAATCCATTTTGTTTGCTTCATCACCCCAACCATTCCAACGTCGCATTTTTTCACCTACCGATTTGTTCTAAACAATGAATTACTATGGATGCATCATAAAAACTTAACGTAGAATATCACTGACATTTTCGGACAATCTATTTTTATTATGAAACACTTAGGGTTTGCATCTATTGCGGCACTTAAGCA
>NZ_LWFI01000047.1:0-28731 GCF_001635735.1 Oleiphilus sp. HI0067 | reverse complement strand
TACTTTCTATTTCTTATTTGATGTGCGCTTATAAATTTGGGATGTCGCCAAAGAAACCTATTACGCTAGCGACTTGATCGTTATTGTCTATTTCGACGACATCAAAGCCTTTTAGTACCAGTTTGTCGCCTTGGTGAATTGCCCAGTGATAGCGTAAAAACCATGCTGTGCGTCCCAGCCGCTCGTTCGAGAATACACGGCATTGGGCAATTCAGTTTTTACTTTATGAACATTCAGTTCAAAGCCATCAATACCTGTCACATCGATCATCGGGTCGACAAAACGAATGTCCGGGTTTAGTGCGAGATCAAGATGCGCGCGTACTTTCGATGGGTCAGGTTCGTTCCACGCAGCAAGCATATGGTCAAGCGATTTAGGGTATGTCGACATAGTGATTCTCTTTTATTCTTATTCGAAAAATGTAGTGTCTTACAGTAGGCTTCATTTTGTATCATGCGAGCCTTAAGGTTCGCAATTGTGTATGCGGTCAATCTTGGCGTGTAGAGGTATGTGTGATGGAATTCTTTCCTTATACAGAGGGATATAAAGATGCGTGCTTGGCACTGTTCGATGCAAACTGCCCACAATATTTTGCTGAGAATGAACGTGCCGATTACGCGCAGTTTTTAGATCCTGTTCCTGATGGGTATCGCGTTGGCGTTATCAATGATGCTGTTACCGCAGCCTACGGCATGCGCGTTGATGAAATGACGGCAAGAGCCCGCATCGTTTGGATCATGGTTGCGCCGTCAAGTGCTGGCTCGGGTGTCGGCACGGAGATGATGAACAACGCAAAATCCTTTGCAGTGGAAGCGAGTGCGCCAGTCATCGATATTGCAGCAAGTCATTTATCGGCGCCATTTTTTGCCAAGCATGGTGCGGTTGTTCTGAGCGAAACTCAAGATGCCTGGGGGCAGGGCATGCATCGTGTCGATATGGAATTAGCACTCCCGAGTGGTTAGCGCTTCTGATTGAAAGTGGTCACAAGATAAATTAGATCTGAGTATTAAAAGAGTTATGTGTGAACTTCTGGCGATGAGCGCCAACGTCCCAACCGATATTTGTTTTAGTTTTACAGGATTGTTGCAGCGTGGCGGTGCGACTGGGCCGCATAAAGATGGTTGGGGTTTAGTGTTTTATGAGGCGAATGGCGTACGCGAGTTTAAAGATCATTTGCCTAGTTCAGAATCCTTGATTGCGCGCTTTCTTCAAACCTATCCAATTAAAAGTAATACGGTGGTTTCGCATATTCGCCAAGCTAATGTTGGTGAGGTGTCGTTGGCCAACACCCATCCATTTCAGCGCGAGCTATGGGGTAAGCCTTGGACCTTCGCACATAATGGTCAGCTTAAAGAATTCAGCCAGTTTGAACTGACACGTTTTCGCCCAGTTGGCTCCACCGATAGCGAGCATCTGTTCTGTTGGTTGATGGGGCAGTTAGACGAGCATTTCTCGTGCTGCCCGAGCTGGGAAGAGTGGGTGCCTTTTGTGCATCAGTGTTGTTTGAAAATTCACGAAGCCGGCATCGCAAATATCATACTGAGTAATGGCGATGCGCTCTTTACCTTCTGTTCTACCAAGCTCAGTTGGATTACCCGCCGTGCACCGTTTGGCGAAGCGAAACTTGCTGATACCGATGTCACCATCGACTTTTCAAATGAAACCAGTGAAAACGATGTAGTTAGTGTGGTTGCGACCGAACCGCTCACCGTGGATGAGACTTGGACCAAACTCGAACCGGGGAGTTGTTGTGTGTTTGTTGATGGAGAGTTAGTTGGATAGAAGGTTGTTCTGTCGAATGATTGCTAAGCACTCTTATCAACTTGCACATTAGCTAATCGTTATTGCTTCATTCTAATACGTCATTTCCGCGAAGGCGGAAATCCATTGTGTTGATCTTTGGTTTTTTGTAGAAAAATCCTAGTTTCTACTCTTCTTTTCCTGTCGGTGGCGACCGACTGCGCCCAAGGGTATTTGTCTCGCCAAACACCCTTGGATCCCAAAGGCGACCCGGATCGCTTGCGCGCTCGACGGGATAAATGCTTCGTTGTAGTTCCTCATAACTTGGTTTTTTCGTTGTTTTTCTTTTTGATATAACTAAATTACCGAAGTATAAGGTGAGTAAAAAGTCTGCATTGCATACTCTTGCACTCGGTTTTGCAGAGAAGAGTACTTTTCTTATGCAGATTCAAAAATAATAATTTTTAAGGAGTAGTAAATAGATGGATTTAGTCTATAAAAATGAGAAAAAACTCTTTGCCATTGCGGTTACCATTTCAGGGTTATTCTGGTTGGCGTTGGTGCTCGGGACTATTGGGATTGCTCTGATCTATTTTTTGTTTGGATATTTATTTTTCCTTTTTGCCCACTCAGCTTTTATCACACATATAAAAGGTACGGGGGTTAAAATAAGCCAGGAGCAATATCCTGATTTATATAAAAGTTTGGTAAATAGTTGTGAAAAAGTAGGGCTAGAAGTTATTCCTGATGCCTATTTACTTAGAACGGATTTCTTCAATGCCCTTGCGACTAGATTTTTAGGGAGGAATTTTGTCGTTTTATATACTGATGTAGTAGATGCGTTAGAAGATCAATCAAGTGCTGTAGATTTCTATATTGGGCATGAGTTAGGTCATATTCATCGCAATCACCTTTTGTGGAGTTTTTTCATACTTCCAAGTTCGATACTTCCCTTGCTGGGCGCAGCGTTAAGGCGAGCAGAGGAATATACTTGTGACCGTTATGGTGTAGCGTGTTGTCAATCTGAAGATGATATCAAGGCAGCAATTTCTGCTATTGCAGCAGGTGATACTCGCTGGAAGTCGATCAATGTTGATGCCTATTTAGCGCAAATATCCGAAACAAATGGTTTCTGGATGTCATTCAACGAATTAATAAGTGATTATCCTTGGTTAACCAAAAGAATGGCAGCTGCGTTGGCTATGAACGAGGGACGAGAGATCAATCATCCATCGCGCCATGCATTTGCTTGGTTTTTATCTCTGTTCGTACCTAGATTTGGCTCTGGTGGCGGTATGGTATCGTTGATGATTACTATTGCGATAGTTGGTATTTTGGCTGCCGTAGCAATACCTGCATATCAAGACTATGTACAAAAAGCTCGATATACAGAAGTTTATATAGATGCAGAAGCTGTGAGCAAAGAAGTAACAGAATATGCCGTGGTTAATCAAGCGTGGCCTGAGTCACTTCAAACATTGGGCTATTCAGAAAACTATATTTCTAATGCAACCCAAAGTTCACAAATTGCGATCTATGAAAATGGTGTTATAGGAGCTCAAGTTGGCATAAATGAAGAGGGGAAGGAACAATACATAGTTCTGGAACCTTATGTTGAAGAAGGAAATGTATATTGGAGTTGTTATGGAGAAAACTTACTAGTAAAGCATCTTCCTTCAGAATGCCAATAGGTTTTGACTATTCTTGATTAATAGCCGATCTAATCTATCGATCGGCTGTCTTCGCTGTTTTTAAGCAATAGAGCATTCCGTTAACAGCCTAATGGCTTTTCAAATATTACTCTTCCCCAAAAACCTCAAATATCCTCTCCCTCATCCATTGATGCGCACGATCATTCTCATGCCGTTGGGCCCAGTATAGGTGCCAGTCTAGCTTTGGAATGGCGAAGGGTAGTTCGAGTATTTGTAGTTCAGTGCCTTGTGTCAGGCTTTCAGGAATGGTGAGGAGCATGTCTGTTTGCGCGACGATTGGGCTCGCTGCGCGCGAGTGTTGAATACGTAGTTTAATTTCGCGTTGAAGACCTAATCGAGCAAGTACCGCATCAATTTGGCCACCTCCTTTTCGTCGACTCGATACATGAATATGCGCTTCTTTCATGTATTGATCGAGGCTCAGATCACCTTGAATGCGCGGATGTTCTGGGTGTGCGACGCATACATAACGGTCGTCAGCAATTGGCGTATTGACGAGATTGCTGTCGTTAATGATGGGTACATCAAGGGCAAAGTCGAGCTCACCGGCGCTGAACGCGCGCACCATATCGCTACGCGGAATACTGTAACTCTCGATTTGAATATTCGGGGCTTCTTTTTGAAGTACATGCATTAAGCGCGGTAATACATAGGCTTCTGATGTGTCGTTCATTGAGAAACGAAAAGTTCGCGTTGACTGCAATGGGTCAAAGGCATCATGTTCGTTGAGACTGCTTTGCAGTGAGGCGAGGGCCTCTCGTACGCGCTCAATGATGTTTTCAGTGAGCGGGGTAGGGACCATTTGCCCCGACTGGCGCACAAACAATTCGTCATTGAAATGCGCACGTAAGCGCGCAAGAGAATTACTGACTGCAGGCTGCGTAATATGAAGCACTTCTGCTGCTTTGGTGAGCTTGCGTTCGCTATAGATCGCATCGAGCACGATAAATAGGTTCATATCAATTTTGTTCAACAGCATCTGAGAAGCCTCAATATTTGACTTAGTATCACTAATTTTTATTTAACGATATAAATAAAATAAACTTCAATGATTTTATTTCGGTTTTTAAACTGCTTGCCACGTAAATAAGAATCACTGAAGGCAAAGAGCATGGATTTTGAGTATTCAGATCGCGTTAAAAAATTGATGAAAGAGGTGCAAACCTTTCTCGATAATTATCTTTATCCCATTGAAGACGAGCTCAACCGAGCCATTGAAGAAGGTGAAAATCGCTGGACCATTCCTCCTCAGATTGAAGAGCTAAAAGAGCTCGCGAAGAAGCAGGGTTTGTGGAACTTGTTTTTGCCTGAATCAGAATACGGTGCAGGTTTGACTAATCTTGAATACGCACCGCTTGCTGAAATTATGGGCCGCACGCGTTTTGGTTCTGAAGTCTTCAACTGTAGTGCGCCAGATACCGGCAATATGGAAGTGCTCGTGCGTTACGGCACTGAAGAGCAAAAGAAACAATGGCTTGAGCCTCTATTGGCGGGTGAGATCCGCTCTGGTTTTGCGATGACGGAGCCAGATGTAGCATCGAGTGATGCGACCAATATTGAAACTCGCATTGAACGTGATGGCGATGATTACGTCATCAATGGTCGTAAGTGGTATATCTCAGGTGCATGTGACCCGCGTTGTAAAATTCTGATCGTGATGGGTAAAACAGACCCTGACAACACCAACAAATATATTCAGCAGTCTCAGATTTTAGTCCCGATGGATACGCCCGGGGTGACTGTTGTTCGTCCAATGAAAGTATTTGGTAATGATGATGCGCCAGAAGGGCATGCAGAAATTACTTTTGAGAACGTTCGTGTACCGGCAAGCAATATGCTTTTGGGTGAAGGTCGTGGTTTTGAAATCGCGCAAGGTCGTTTAGGGCCGGGGCGTATTCACCACTGCATGCGTTTAGTGGGTGCTGCGCAACGTGCCTTTGAAATGATGTGCGCACGTGCTGAGTCGCGCACCGTTTTTGGTAAGACGATGAGCCGCCAAGGTTCTGTGCGCGAGAGTATCGCTAAGTCTTACTGTGAGATCGAGCAAGCGCGTTTGTTGACGCTAAAAGCCGCGGATCAAATGGATCGCGTTGGGAATAAAGGTGCTAAGGCGCTTATTTCAATGATCAAGATTGTTGCACCTCAAATGGCCTGCACGGTGATTGATCGCTCTATGCAAATCCACGGTGCAATGGGTTTAAGCCAAGACACCTTCTTGCCGCAAGCCTATCAAATGGCGCGTGTAATTAGATTGGCTGATGGTCCGGACGAAGTGCACATGATGCAGCTTGGTCGCGGCTTAGCCTCTGGCTACGCCATGCTGGCAAAGAAATAGGAGGCGAGCATGTCAGACGTCGATAGTTTAGATATTGAGCTTCTTGATCGCTATTTGAGTGAGCATATCGAGAGTTTCCATGGCTTAAAAAGCGCAGAGAAATTCTCAGGTGGCCAATCTAATCCAACCTTTAAATTGAGTGCGGCTAGTGGCGAGTATGTATTGCGTCGCCAGCCACCGGGTAAATTGCTGAAGTCAGCACATGCTGTAGACCGTGAGTATCGTGTTTATAAAGCGCTAGAAAATACGGATGTGCCGACGCCTAAGATGTATCACCTGTGTGAAGATCGCGAAGTGATTGGCTCGATGTTCTATGTGATGGAATATTGTGAGGGGCGCATTTTTTGGGATGCTGCATTACCAAAACTGGCATCTAACGAAGAACGCACACACGCGTATTCGCAAATGGGCAAAGTGCTCGCAGCGATACATTCAGTCGATGTTGAAGCGGTTGGCTTAGGTGATTATGGCAAACCGGGGAACTACTTCGAGCGCCAATTATCGCGCTGGACCAAGCAATATCGTGATTCAGAAACACAAAAAATTCCGGCAATGGATCAGCTGATTGAATGGCTCGAGAGCCATATTCCAGAGGATGATGGTCGTGTGTCGCTTGTGCATGGCGATTACCGTCTCGACAACATGATGTTTGCTCCGGATGAAGTCCGTGTAATAGCGGTGCTTGATTGGGAGCTTTCTACCTTGGGTCACCCTTTTGCTGATTTAGCGTATCAGTGCATGCAACTACGCATGCCAGCTAACGCTGGTGATATGAGTGGTCTCGCGGGTGCAGATCGTGGCGCGTTGGGTATTCCAACCGAAGCTGAGTATGTCGAGACTTATTGTGAAGCGATGGGCATTGAGAAAATTGACCATTGGGCCTTTTACCTCGCATTTAGTTATTTCCGTTTAGCGGCGATAGCGCAAGGTGTCGCGAAGCGTGCTTTGGATGGCAATGCTTCTAGTAAGCAGGCGAGTAAGGTGGGGGCCTACGTAGCCCCATTAGCGATGGGGGCTCTGCACGTTATCAAAACTGAGGGTTAGTTCTGAAATAGCTATTGCGATCACTTAAGCATTGTTAAAAATTCACTCAAAGTACTCATTTACTAGTCTGTAAACTCCGTCTTTTCGTGAATTTTTGCCTCGCCTAAGTTTCTCTCATAACGCTATTTAATCGGTGCTGTCGTCATTGCTGTGTTGTTTTGATCATTGGGAACGACGACATAATTTTCTAGCTTCTAGCGAACAAAAAAGAGAACAACAATGAAAGCAATTGTTTGTAATGAATTCGGTCCGATTTCGGATCTTGAGTACAAAGATATTGATGATCCAACACCGGGCAAAGGTCAGGTGCGAGTGAAAATTCTAGCCAGTGGTGTGAACTTTCCTGATGGCTTGTTAGTGCAAGGTTTATATCAAGTGCGTCCTGAGCTTCCGTTTGTTCCGGGCATGGAGTTTTGTGGCGAAGTTGTTGAGTTAGGCGAGGGTGTTAAGCATCTTAAAGTTGGCCAACGCTTAATCGGCTCTAGCCAGAAATATGGTGCTTTTGCAGAACAGGTGATCGTGAATGCCATGACGGTGTTACCTGTTACAGATGATGTTACGGATACCGATGCTGCAAACCTAATGTGCGCACACGGCACAGCACACCACGCACTCAAGCAGCGCGCTCATTTGAAGAAGGGCGAAACTCTTGTTGTTCTGGGCGCGGCAGGCGGAACGGGTATTGCGGCGGTGCAGATTGGTAAAGCAATGGGCGCGCGCGTAATTGCAGTTTGTTCGTCACAAGAAAAGCTAGAGATGGCAAAAGCGAATGGCGCAGATGAGCTGATTAATTACAGCGAAGAAGATCTTAAAGAGCGCATCAAAGAATTGACTAAAGGCAAAGGTGCGAATGTTGTTTATGACCCAGTTGGCGGGGAGGCATTTGCAGCCTGTTCTCGTGCAATGGCACGTAATGGCCGTTTATTGGTTGTAGGTTTTGCATCGGGCACTATCCCTGAATTGCCTGTTAATTTGGCACTCGTAAAAGAGTATTCCTTAGTTGGCGTATTTTGGGGTCAATTTGTTATGCACGAGCCTATGGTCTTTATGCAAAACATGCAGGAGCTATTTGCTTGGTATCGCGATGGCGTTGTTCGCCTTGAAACTGATGAAGTTTTCCCACTATCTCGTACTGGCGATGCGCTTGCGAAAGTGATGAATCGCGAAGTGAAAGGCAAGGTTGTGGTTGTTCCAGACGCGCTTTTGTAAGTCGGACCTAGGGTTTAACAAAATATTGGGGTCAGAGTAAAAGTACTCTGACCCTAGTTTAAGAATGTAGGAAATAGGATAAAAAAGATGGCTACTAACTTATTTAACCTGGAAGGCAAAATCGCCCTAGTTACTGGCGCAAGCCGCGGTATTGGTGAATCCATCGCCAAGCTGCTTGCAGAGCAGGGCGCTCACGTTATTGTGTCAAGCCGTAAGATTGATGATTGTCAGAGTGTGGCGGATGCGATTGGTGAAGCGGGTGGTTCTGCAGAGGCATGGGCTTGCCATGTTGGCGATATGGATCAAATTAAAGAGACCTTTGAGTACATTGGCAATAAGCACGGCAAGTTAGATATTTTGGTCAACAACGCGGCGGCTAACCCTTACTTTGGTCATATTCTTGATACCGATATTAGCGCTTACAACAAAACGGTTGATGTAAACATCCGTGGTTACTTCTTTATGTCTGCTGAGGCGGGCAAGTTGATGCGTAAAAACGGTGGAGGCGCAATCGTGAACACGGCATCTATCAATGGTCTTCAGCCGGGCATGATGCAGGGCATCTACTCGATTACTAAGGCTGCTGTTATAAATATGACCAAAGCGTTCGCGAAAGAGTGCGCTCCATTCAATATCCGAGTGAATGCTTTGCTTCCGGGTTTAACCAAAACAAAATTTGCAGGCGCTTTGTTTACCAATGAAAGCATGTACAAAGCGGCAATGCAGATGATTCCAATGCATCGTCATGCAGAACCAGATGAAATGGCTGGTACCGTTTTGTATCTCGTGAGTGATGCATCGAGCTATACCACAGGTGAATGCATTGTCGTCGATGGCGGCTTTACGATTTAAGGGAGATAGTAAGATGGATAAGCTTCTTGATTTTAATGGCAAAGTTGCCTTGATTACGGGTGCGGCAAGTGGTTTTGGCGCAGCACTTGCAATAGAGCTTGCTGAGCGTGGCGCAAAGCTAGTGATTGCCGATTACAACGCGGATGGTTTGGCTGAAACTGTCGAAAAAGTAAAAGCGCTTGGCGCAGAAGTAGCGAGTGCTGTTGGGAATGTTGCTGAAGAATCGCATGCTGAAGAGTTAGTTGCTTTGGCAAAGTCTACCTTTGGTGGTATGGATATTGCGGTAAACAATGCGGGTATTGCTCCGAAGTTGATGCCGTTTACGCAGATCGATGAGAAAACCTTGCAGCACCAATTGGATGTAAATCTAAAGGGCGTTGCTTTCGGTATGAAGCACCAGATGCGTATGATGGCTGGCCAAAAAGATGGGGCCATTCTAAACGTAGCATCAATGGCAGGTTTAGGCGCGACGCCAATGGGTGGTTCTTATGGTGCCGCGAAGCATGCTGTTGTAGGTATGACAAAAACGGCTGCTGTGGAAATGGGTGCAATGAATGTGCGAGTGAATGCGATTTGCCCATTCTTTACTTCAACGCCAATGGTGGATAACCCGATTCTTAATCCGAATGGTGATGAGAAAGAATTAAACAAGACGCTTGCGCGTGGTTGTCCGCTTAAGCGTATTGCGCGTGTTGAGGAAATCGTAAACGTGATGGTGATGATGTTGTCGCCAGCGAACACGTATATGAACGGAATAGCGGTTCCGGTCGATGGTGGTATGTCTGCTATGTAGTTAAATAGCTACTGTGATTGCTTAGGCCGTGTTGAAAGCTTGTTCGCTTTGCTCATTTACGTATATGTAAACTCCGCTATCTCACAAACTTTCGCTTTGCCTATGCTGCTCTCGTGACGCTATTCGGATACTGCGTGCATCATTTCCGCAGACAAGGTGAATCGCGAAGCGAGAGAGGGCGCCCTGGGGTGGACGGGAACCTACTGTTTTATAAAGAGGTAAATTCAGGATCACTTGGAGTGTTCCTGAATCATAAAAGAATTATTCGAGCGTTTATCGTCTCCCGTAAAGCGTTCTGCATACATAACAACTGGAGAAAAATAACATGTCAGATTCACGTGAGTATGACGTCATTATTTGGGGTGCGAGTAGCTTTACTGGCCGCTTAGTAGCCGAATTTTATTTAAGTACTTACGGCCTCAATGGCGAGCTTAAGTGGGCGATGGCTGGACGTAATCAAGCTAAGCTCGAGGAAGTTCGTGCAGGTCTAAATGATGGCCAAGGCACTAATGATATACCAATCCTAATTGCGGATAGTCACGACGAAGCTAGCTTGAAAGACTTAGTCAGTAAGACGAAAGTTATTTGTACGACTGTTGGTCCATATGCTTTGTATGGGAACGAGCTTGTTGCGGCTTGTGTTGAAGCCGGTACGGATTATTGTGACCTTGCTGGTGAAACGCAGTGGATTCGTCGAATGATCGATCAACACCATGAACGCGCTCAAGAAACTGGTGCGCGTATTATTCATTGTTGTGGCTTTGACTCTATTCCATCTGACTTGGGCACTTACTTTGTTCAGAACAAAGTGAAGGAGCTTAAAGGCGAATACGCGAAAGCGATCAAGGTTCGAGTGAAGTCAATGAAAGGTGGTGCGAGTGGTGGCACGATTGCAAGTATCAATAACGTGCTCGCTGAAGTAGCGGATGACAAAGAGCTCTTTAAGTTATTGAATAACCCGTACACTTTGAATCCTCGTGATGAGATGGGTGGCGACGATAAGCGCGATTTGCAAAGCGTGAAGTACGATGACGATGCAAAGAGCTTCCTTATGCCGTTCGTTATGGCAGCGATCAACACACGTGTGGTGCGTCGTAGCCACGCTTTGGCGGGTTTTCCTTATGGAAAAGATTTCACCTATGATGAAGCGATGCTGACTGGCGATGGCTTCTCTGGCCGTTTGAAAGCGATTACTGGTTTGGTTGGTCTCGGTGCAATGCTTGGCGGTAAGCCCGGTGGATTCTACAAAAAGATTACTGCTAAGTTTTTACCAGCACCGGGTGAGGGGCCATCTAAGGCAGAGCGCGAAGCTGGCTTCTGGAAGTATCTTGTGATCGCTAAAATGCGCGATGGCTCGATCGTGAAAGGATTTGTTAGTGGTGATCGTGATCCTGGTTACGGGTCTACCTCTAAAATGCTTGGTGAAGCGGCAGCGTGCTTAGCGCTTGATAAAGACAAGACAGCTAAAGTGGCAGGAATGCATACGCCATCAACTGCGATGGGGGATGTGTTGATTGAGAGATTAATCTCGAAAGCTGGACTTCAATTCGAAATCCATTCTTAGCTACTGCGATTGCTTAGGCTGTGTTGAAAGCTTGTTCGAAATACTCATTTACTTATATGTAAACTCCGTGTTCTCACAAACTTTCGCCCTGCCTAAGCTGCTCTCCTAACGCTAAGAAGCTGCGAGCTTTCGTTCATTTTCGTCGCGTCTTATCGTCGCTTGTGAGGTTAGGCGTTTCGTAAGCTGTGTTGAAAGCTTGTTCGCTTTACTCACTGGCTTTGCCAGAACGCACTTTAGTGCGGTCCGTAGGGCGAGCTACGCGAGTATTTACTTATATGTAAACTCCGTGTTCTCATAAACTTTCGCCTTGCCTAAGCTGCTCTCCTAACGCTAAGTAGCTGCGCGTTTTTATTTGTTTTTGCCTTATTCTAAATTCTTTATTGACCCAGCTTGGGTATGTCTTACTCGAACTTTTAAAGTTTTCGTATATCTAACCTCTTCTTTCAAAGGCTTTGTGTCTAATCTACGCATCTTCATAACGCGTAAGACATTTTGTCTTAGGTCTAAGTTGAATAAGGTAAATCAAGAGGTTTCGATGCGAAGTATATTCACTGTATTGGTGTTAAGTCTTGGTCTAGTGCTTACGGGGTGTAGCACCGGTAGTTGGCGAGACGCGAGCCGAGACTCTGCGAATTTATCTCCACTCCCCGGTGATTATTCTGATGCCATCGTGCAAGTTTACGCTGCAGATGCTTGGGGATGGCGAGGGATATTTGCAGTGCATACATGGATATCTGTTAAACCAAGCAATGCAGATCAATACACTGTCCTTGAAGTGATTGGCTGGCGCGCTCGATGGGGTGTGCCGGTTCTTCGCATAGAGAAAGACTTGCCTGATCGCTATTGGTTTGGGGCAAAGCCAGAGTTGGTATACGAAAAGCGTGGTGAGGGCGCTGATCAGCTCATCGAAGATATTCTTCGCGTTTCACGTGATTACCCTTGGGCAAATGAATATACCGTGTTCCCAGGTCCCAATAGCAATACCTATCCTGCATGGGTTGCTAGTCAAATCGAAGGCTTCGAATTAGATATGCCATTTAGAGCGATTGGCAGTGGCTGGGAGCCTTAACATCGATTTCTATGTGATTACGCGACTAGCTTAGAGCAAAATCCACCGCTGTTTCTGCATGAATAGCGGTGGTGTCAAAAAGCGTCACTTCCGTATCCTCTTGCTTCACCAACAATCCAATTTCTGTGCAACCTAAAATTACAGCCTGTGCACCTTGGGCCTGTAGTTTCTTTATGATATCTAAGTAACGCTCTTTGGATGACTCAAGCAGTTGGCCTTTGCAGAGTTCTTCGTAGATGATTCGGTGCACTTCAGCACGATCTTCCTCGTTAGGCGTAAGGACATCTAGCGAGAATTTGTCTTGTAATCGTCCTTTGTAGAAGTCTTGTTCCATGGTGAATGCGGTGCCAAGCAGACCTACTTTAATAATATTTGCGTTTAGAAGTGTTTGGCCTGTGGCATCAGCGATGTGTAGTAGTGATATGTTGATTTTTTCTTCGATAGTTGGAGCGACTTTATGCATAGTGTTGGTACAGATCAGCAGACAGTCGGCGCCAGCGGATTGGACATTTAATGAGGCTGATAACAAGATTTGCGCGCAGCTCTCCCAATCGTTTTGATGTTGTAAGTGCTCGATCTCTGCGAAGTCTACGCTCACCAAAACTATTTTGGCCGAGTGTAAACCGCCAAGCTTAGCTTTCACTCCTTCATTGATCGCTTTGTAGTAGCCTTGCGTACTTTCCCAACTCATGCCGCCGAGAAGGCCTATTGTTTTCATTTGTTGGACTCCGAGAAAATTGATCTGACAATCAAAACATATTTCGTCTAGGCTTGTCTTGAATTATGAAATGTAGGACTGAATGGTGACTAACGAGCTAGTACTTGTTGATGAGATGGGAAAGAAGTTAGGCCTTGCCGATAAGCTTGAGGCACATCAAAAAGGCTTGTTGCATTTGGCTTTCTCTCTAGTGGTCTATCGAGTTGTTGATGGTCAACGCGAGTACCTTCTCCAGAAACGTGCCGCGACTAAATACCATGGAGCAAACCTATGGAGTAATACCTGTTGTTCCCATCCTTTTGATGAAGAATTGCCAGCTGCGGCTGTTCAGCGCAGAGTCGGAGAAGAGCTTGGAATAACGCAAAAATTAGATCTTAAGGAATTAGAGCCTGTTTTGTATCGAACGGAAATGCAAAACGGTCTTATTGAACATGAGTATGACCATGTATTTGTTTCTAATGACACAATCTTCGACTTTGAGTTGAACCCTCAAGAAGTCAGTGAAACAGCATGGGTATTAGAATCGGATTTAAAGACTGATCTTGTGAAGAACCCAGGAAAATACACGCCTTGGTTACCCTTCGTTCTGGGTCGAATTCCTTCCTAAGTTTAAGTTGCGAGTACTTTTGCATTACTAAGAGCCTGTATTACACTTTGTGAAGTGGCGCACGTTTTAGTGCATATTCAAATATGCGATGAAGGTTACGGATAAACCGATATGGCGATTGCATGGTTAAGAAAAATGTTTGGTGTAAGTGCAGTTACTGAACCAGTCAGTAATCAGCCTGTTTATCATCTCACCGAACGACAGAACGCTTCTGAAGATACGCATGGGGCGACGAATTCTGAAACGACTAACGCGAAAACAAAGCGTTATCGTGAATACTTGCTCGAATTAGATCACGCCTTTTGTCAGAGTTTGTTTGGAACCGAACATTCTTATGAGATGCCAACTGAAACTCAGAGAGAAAATGCCAAAAGCTACGCAAAGCAGCTGCTTAGTAACGAATTAAACTCTGAAAAAATTCCCAGAAAACCAAGCTCTTTGCCTCTCTTGTTGAAGCTTCTGAAGATGGAAATGGTTAATAACGATACCGTGGCGCAATTTCTAATTAAGGATCCGGCGCTTACTTCACAAGTGCTTAAAATTGCAAACTCTCCATTTTTCAGATTGAATAATCAAAGTGTTGAATCATTAGATGAAGCAATTCGACGCCTTGGCATTGCCGGTATTAAGCGTGTTGTTTCTGCTGCAACGATGATGCCCGTATTCCAAGCCAGTGGTGGAAATAAAACGCTAAATGAGACGGTATGGCGATGGGCTTTGTGTTCCGGAGCAAGCATAGAAGCATTGAGTAGTATTCGTGATCAAGATGGGCCATCTAACTATTTGCTTGGCTTGATTCCAGAACTGGCCATGTTGATTGTCAATCAAGAGCTTGACCGCCTAGAAGGATCTTTGCCGGAGGAGGAAAAAATCCTTCCAATGCAGCGCCTTAAGGTATTTAAGCGAGTTGCATGGAAAATTTGTATCCAAATTCGAAAAGAATGGGGTATGTCTGAGGAGTTTGATCAAGCGCTCTACGATATGGGAGATGCCATGCGTTTGCGCAAGTACTCAATTGTCTATGATGCGATCATTCTGGCGCAATATTCTGCTGTTGAAGCCTCGGCTAAACCTCCCATCAGTATAGAAAAACTTTCTCTGCTGACTGAGTCGGACGAGTTTGTAAATCAAACGGTTTTGTTATCGTTGAAATCAACAATTGAAGGTTAGTTCGACAAGACTAAATGCATGTCGTTCCAGCGTAATCCTCCGTGACTCGATTCTGACGTCCCGTCATCAACAAACCCAAATTGTTGATAAAAACCGACGAGCTCCTCTTGGCAGATAAGATACATCGCTGACTTTTGCATCGCCTGCATCATAGCAATAAATTCGTGCATTAATGCAGTGGCATAACCTTGGTGCTGGAAATCAGGATACACAACCACTGACATGACAACGATATTTGGGCCTATTGGATCATGACCGATGAGTTCTTTGAATTCCTCATCACTTAGGGAGACGTCAAAACATGCTCCGCAATTGATGAAACCGATGATTTGCGACTCTTTTTCTAGAACGAGAAATCCCTCGGGATAAGTCTCAATACGTTGTTGGATTTTTTCTCGAGTGGCAGCTTCATCGCCCGCATAGCCTTCTTGTTCTATTTGAAAACAACGATCAGTGTCGGAAGGTGTCGCAGAACGAAAAGTCAGTGAAGAATGCATAAGTGCCTCTAAGCGATGAATAAAGTAATACTAAGCACCAAGGGGCTTACAATTGCGCTAATGACGTTAATGCAAGTGCTTTTGGATTATTCGCAATATCATCACTAGACGCTTCGCCTCAATAAACGCGTACATGCTCAATGGCAAGGTAATCAAACTTAGCAAAGTAAGAATCGGTAGCTGTGATAGATAAACGCTAACTGTTATGGAACCATAGCCGACTAGGTAGAATACACCGAGCATATATGTGCTTAATTGGATTCCTTATACGATCGGGAAGGTGCGTCGACCAACGTTTTTGTCTGCGTGAATATCCGGATATTGAGTAAGTAAAAGCAAGTTATTACTCAAACAAAATGGTAGCAGCAGAGCTAGATAAGCGAGTTGATCATAAGTCTTCGCGATCACTAAGAAGTTTCCGGCGACTATAACAATTCTAAATCCTGCGCCGGGCGCAATCAAGCATACCCATGGTAATCGATTAATCCATGGTGAATACAAGGCACCAAGGCAATACCAGCTATTCCAAGCGGTAGAAGTATGAGGCCTACAGAATAAACAAAATACAAACCGATCAGTGCGGTAAGACTTAGGCTGACTAACCCAAGGATGAGAGCATGCTTCAGAGCGCTAGGATTATTTGGAAGAGCGCCACTGCCTCCACTAAAAGGCGTGCGTTCAGTCTTAAGATCAAGACCAGATTTAAAATCGATGTATTCGTTCAGTGAATTGACGCTAGCATGTGCCAGAAGAGCTGCAGCAAATATTAGAATGAGGTCGATCAGTTTAAAACTATACCCAGCCTGATAAGCCAAACTTAACCCCAATAAAACACAGACTGGCGCTAAGATAAGAAAGGGTGGTCTGGTTGTTTGAATGGCGCTTTGTAGTTTCGAAGGGCTAGGGTTTTGTAGGTTGACAGACATGGAGGCTCATCCACTGTTTAAGAGTTTTAAACTCGTTACATGAGCTGTTTATATTAGATAAGAGATCAGTAGATGTTAAACAAAAAAGGCGAACCGTTTAGTTCGCCTTTTTGCTGGATCGTAAACAGTATTAATTACTGTGGAACGATGTTCTCAGCTTGTGGGCCTTTCTGGCCTTGTGTTACTTCAAAATCAACTTTTTGGCCTTCAGCCAATGTTTTGAAGCCTTCGCCTTTGATTTGACGGAAGTGAGCGAAAACGTCTGGGCCATTTTCTTGAGCGATAAAACCAAAGCCTTTAGTTTCGTTGAACCATTTTACTGTACCAGTAACTGTATTAGACATATCTATATCCTGAAAAAAATCAATTAAAACGCCTGTATGCGGCAAATGTGCTGGAAAAAACAAACTGGGCGTAACAACTGCAGGACGAGGAATACGAATAACAACGACATGTAGGATGTAAATACACGGTGTGTCTTACTAGCTGAGGCGAACTCTATACATACATTGATCAAAAGTCGATCAAAATTTTGTGTATTTTTATTCTTGCTCGTATACCCAATTATGGAACTAAAACGACTCAATAATTGGTTCGTTTCCTTTGATGCCAAAAACAAACAAACCCGCAGTAATCAAAGCCGTCGCAAGTGTCGAACTCCAAGCGATAAATTGAATAGCGCCACCCCATGCAGACCATTCCCCGCTTATGCCGTAGTAAAGAAGGAATAAACAGCCGCCACCATCTGACTACGCCAACATAAATGGGGTCATTAAACGCTTGCCTTTTAGTGAGGCTTGTAAGCCCATGAAGTAACCAACGCATAATGCTAAATAGGCCCAACCCAGCATACGAATAAACATGTAGCTATCTTGTGCAGGAAACCCGAATTGCTCTAAAACAGACGCTGGAAAAAGTAAGAGAGGGATGCACCAAACCAACACGGTGCCAAGAATTTTAAAGATAAGAACTTTGCTGAGATGACTCATAAATAAGTTGATCATTGGTTAGTGATTAAAGTGATCCTATGAGATTTGCATAAGTTTTTTAGCTTCAAAAAATAGAAATCCGGTTTCGCTTTCTTTGGAGGGAAGCTTGTTGAAATAAAACGAGAAGCAATTCACTTGCGATTTAAATAATAACGATTATCATTTGTATTCCTGTAAATAGGAGAAGATACGATGGGATATTACATATATGCGTGGTTAGAGGAAGGAAATCCGAACTTAGAGATCGTCGACGCTGAGTCAAAGCGAACGTGTATGAGGTGGGCCTACTCTGAAGCACGTCAGAAAGGAAACGTCGCAGATAAGAATGAAATTCAGAAGTTATTTCGGCAGCTATTGCTACTCACATGTCAGCAAGAATTGAGTAATTGCCGGGTGTTTGGGATGCAAGATGTATTTGGCGACCCCGAATTAATGCTATTGGAAAGGATTGATCGCTGTGGATATTAACTCAGCTATGTACATAGCTATATCTGCCACTTGGAGTTTAAGGGATATGCAGTAGACTGCTTTTCGATATCAGTATTCTAGTTGTGTGATTACAAGCTAAATAACGGCTGCAAAGCACTCTAATTGAGGAGGACTGACATGTAGCTCTTTTGAAGATGGGCCGCCCGCATTTGCATGCGCTTTACGAAAAGCTTCAGATTTGGTCCATGCGCGAAATGCTTCTTCCGACTCCTAAACTGCACGTGATGAGATCAAGGTGTATTCTTCGGTAGTTTCGCCTTGCAGTAAATTAAACGATTTAAATCCTAGTACCTCGCTTAGAAAGGAATCGCGATTCTTCCAGATCTCGATAAAGTCTTTCTCACAACACAGTTTGATTTTGAAGCGGTTCATTGCGATGTACACGTTTGTACTCCTAAGCTATTTATTAAGGACAAAGACTACGCCTTGTTATTGGTTGAGGTGAAGTTCTTTTTGAAGTTTGTTGGTGAGGTTTAAAGAGGCTAAGCGATGTGACTCGCTGAGATAATAACGCAGCTCTTCTTCATTTTGACGGTCGGTGCATTGAATCCACTTCGTTCCTCGATTCGCAAAATAGGGAGCAGGTCGGTAACCACCTTTGTGCTGTATAAATTGAAAATCTAGTTCGGAAGTCTCAAATGAAAAGGTAGGCGTTTTGTTTGCCCCATTCCAACCTCCGATTGCGAAAAGTTCTAAACATGAGCGCCTCCCCATTGCATACCATAGTTCGTGCAGGGTAGATTGGCGCAAAATCGATTGAACTGGTTGTAGGTCATATGGGTATTTGGATCTCGCAGCCTTATTTTTCTTTCTGAACCAAAATACTAATCAAGGCTAGGAGGGCGGACCCTAACATCAGAAATAACGACACAGCGTTTAAGACTGGTGTCGATCCTTCTTTAAGTCTGTCATACATCGCGATAGTTAAGGGGGCATCAGAGCCGACTAGCATGAGTGTTGTATTGAAATTTTCAAAAGACATCAAGAACGCGACAACGCCTGCGCCGAGCATGGCTGGCCTGAGGTAGGGTAAGGTAATAGTACGTAATACTTCAAAGCGACTTGCGCCTAGATTGTAGGCGGCTTCCTCAAGTGATCTATCAAACTTTTTCAGCCGAGCCGAAATAACTAAGGTCGCAATCGTAGTTATAAAGGCGAATTGGCCAAGCACTACGAGTAATAGCCCTGGTCTAAGGAACTCAAGATCCCACCCAATATGATCTTCAACTCCGTTAGCAAGCGTGTTTGAAAATACGAGAATAGAGATGCCGAGAATGACGCCCGGAATAACCAGAGGCAGCAACAACAATATGTATGCGAATTGTTTGAAGCGAAACTCATAACGTTCAAATAAAAAGGCATTGCTTGTGCCGATCGCAATGCTCAGTCCAGTCACACAGCATGCAACAAAGAATGAAACGCCAATGCCGTTCATTAGGCTACGATCATGAAATAAGCCTAATTTAGGTTGGGTATCGTTAATAAACCAATCCCATGTAAAGCCTTTCCATGGTAGTGACGGAAACAGGGAGTCGTTAAAGGCAAAGCTCGCGACGACCACTAATGGCGCAATGAGGTAAACAAAAAATAGGAAGATATAGAGCTGATAGCTCCAGTTGTAGCGATTTGATCTGGGTATAGTAGGAAGCATATAAAGTCCTTAGCTTTTCGCTACTGTCGAAGCGAGCGTTTGTCCGGATAGCTTCAAACCAAGCCACACGATGGTGGATGAAACGATAAGTAATAAAAAACCAAAGGCAGCGCCGAGCTCCCAATTAAATCGGGTAATAAACTGGGTATAGATCTGACCGGTAAACCACATACTCGATTTACCTCCGAGTAGAATTGGTGTGAGGTAATTACCGAGCGTTAGCATAAATACGACAATGCAGCCGGATATTATGCCCGGCATTGAATGTGGGATAACGATCTCTTTCAGGATAGAAAGCTTACTGCCGCCAAGGTCATAACCCGCTTCAATTAAGCTGTCATCTAAACTATCTAAAGTGCTTACCAACGGCACCACCATAAATAACATGGAGGTGTAAATTAAGCCCATCATCACGGTGACATCGTTGTATAAAAATTCGATTGGACCGTCGATCAGTCCAAGCCACTGCAGAGAGGAGGAGATAACTCCAGTTTCTCTGAGAAGGATCATCCAACCAAAGGTGCGCACTAATTCGCTAACCCAAAACGGCAACAGGCAGAGTAAAAATAAGATGCTTTTGGTTTTTCCACGCAACATCTTAGCTATGTAATACGCTACGGGAAAAGCAATAATTAGTGTAAGCACTGTGGCAAGTATCGACATAAATGCCGTTCTCGCTAAGGTATTCCAATAGAACGGCTCAGTAAAAAATTCTGCATAGTTTGCCAAGCTCGTTTCATAGGTTCGAGGGGCAACTTTTTCTCTAATCGATAAGAAGAACATATCGATATGAGGGATGATCACAAGTAAGCCTAGCCAAAGTAAAAAAGGACTAAGCAGGAGTATCAGGGTGAGTCGTGTCTGGCTTGAGTTCATTTTATCTTTCCTAAAACGCTCAAGCTTGGTTCGTAAATACTTTGGCGATATCTGCTCGCCAGCTTAATGATAGTTTGTCGCCTGCCTTAAGATCTGAAAACTCACCTGTCTGAGGTAGGGAAACAATAATCTCTTCCGCATCGTTGTTGGTCATGATTGCGCGGCTCTTAGCACCGTCGAACAATACACTCTTTACAGATGCCTGGAGTTGATTATCCGCTGTAGTTTGCTCTTGTCCCAATGTGATGGATTCGGGACGAAGATAGATATTCACTGTTTGTCCGATTTCAAGATTGCTTGTCGTTTGGGTTTGAATCGATAAACCGCTCGTGGTGGTTAGTGTGGTGCGTTGAGAATCTTGTACGCTGACTGTAGCCTCCCAATGGTTACTTTCTCCAACAAAGTCGGCGACAAAGGGCGTTTGTGGTTCATAGTAAAGTTCTTGGGGCGTACCGACTTGTTCAAAGCGACCATGATTCATGACCGCAACTTGATCAGACATAACAAGCGCCTCTGACTGGTCATGCGTGATGTACACAAAGGTGGTATCAAACTGGCTTTGTAGTTGTTTTAGTTCAACCTTCATATGCTCGCGAAGTTTTAGATCGAGTGCTCCGAGCGGTTCATCAAGAAGAAGTACGGAGGGGTTGAGAATCATACAGCGTGCAATGGCAATACGTTGTTTTTGCCCGCCAGATAATTGATCAATACGTTTACTTCCTGCGTCTGGCAAACCAATACGCTCTAATGAATCTTTTACACGCTGATCAATCTCGGCTTTCGCCACTTTTCTGCGGCGAAGACCGTAAGCAATATTTTCTGCAACACTCATCATCGGGAACAGCGCTAAGTGCTGAAAAACGAGATTGACAGGGCGTTTGTTAGGCGGTGTCGAAAGGACAGATTTGCCTTTAATTTTTATGTCGCCCGAGGTCGGCTCGTAAAACCCTGCGATCATTCGTAATAGCGTGGTTTTCCCGCAGCCAGATGGGCCAAGAATTGAAAAGAAGGAACCTTTGGGTATGGAAAAAGATACATCGTCAACGGCAGTAAATTTATCAAATTGCTTTACTAAGTGTTGGCATTCTAAATCGCAGGACATTCGGGCGTTCCACTACATAAAAAGAGAACGTCGAGGTCTTTCGACCTCGACTCATTGCTTAAAATAATAGTCGTCGTAGTGACTATTTAGCGGCGTTGATTCTATCGAGGGCTTTACCTTCCATCGTTTCTAAACCAGCAGGTACGGTCGGGTACCATTTAATATTATCGATGTCAGCTTGGCTGAACGATGCTTTGAAGCGTTTTTGTAACTCGGGGTCTACTTCAACATCACCACCTTTAGATGCTGTGAAGTTACCTGCCACGTTCGTGATCATACTTGCGATTTTTGGTTGCATTACAAAGTTGATCCACTTGTATGCCGCGTCTTCTGCTTTGGTTTTACGTGGCAGCACAAAGGTATCGATCCAGCCGAGTGCACCAGAAGTTGGTGCAACGAAAGTAACGTTAGGTAGCTCTTTGTTTAGCTTCCAACCGCCTGTATCCCACGCCATTGCTGCAGTCGCTTCTCCAGAGCGGAGGAGATTCATGAGTGCATCACCTCCAGACCAGTACGTTTTAACATTGGCTTTACAAGAGATGAGCTTGTCAGTGACTTGATTGATGATGTCTTGGTATTTAGCTGTGTCGCCATATGCAGCAAATGGATCTAAGCCCATAGAGAAAGCAAAGCCAATCAGGGTAGGGCGCTTCAAACGATAAGAAACTTTACCCGCAACATCCGCGCTACATAGGTCCGCATAGTCTTTAACGCTTGCTGCCATTTTTGTATCAAGAACTAAGCCGCTAGTACCCCAAATATGCGGCACACCGTATACATCTCCGTCGAACATCGTGGTATTTTTTGTCGCTTCGAGCATGGAATCGATAAACAAGCTATTGTCGATTTTGCTCAAGTCAATCGGCTTGTAGATATCAAACTCCGCTTGCGCACCTGAAATACGATCTTGGCTTGGTTGCGCAAGGTCGAAACCAGATCCACCTGTCGCACGCAGTTTAGAAATCATATCTTCGTTGTTTGACTTAGTTACCTCAACGTCAATGCCAGTTTCGGCTTTAAATTGTGCGATAACTTCATCTGGAGCATATCCGCCCCAAGTTAAGAGCCGAAGCGTTTCCGCACTTGCGAATTGCGACGCTCCAAGCAAGATGGCTGCAGATACTGCACCAGTGGTAAGTTTCTTTATTGCTTTCATTCTGGATATTACCCCTTTTTATCGTATTGATTGCAGCCTCAATCGGTTGCTAGTAAAGACGACGCATCCGTGTTGGGAGGTTTCCCTATACAGCATAAGACACAAATGAAGCGTCGTGCCGAACTATAGTCGATAACATAGACAGTTTTGTGACAGCGAAAATGCGGTGATAAAATTATTGGAAAAGATTATTACTTGTGGAGTTCGTGACTATTGGTAGTTTAATTCATCTGAATAAATACATTAAAGGAGGTATCTTTTGGAGTATGTCTAGGCAGGGACAAAAAAGGGGTATTAAGAGTCGCCACTATGGCTCTTAATTTGGTAATGGCCGTACTTAATGAAACTAATTTTTTGGGCTTTGAATTCATTGCTTGTGCTGTCCATATATTGGATTACGACTCACCGCCTGAGCCGGGGAAGAATAAATCAGCAAGAATTAATTTTCTTGATCATAAAGTGGCTGGACTGCTTATTTAATTTATCTTCTTCCGTACAATCGTGCAGTGCGAAGCAGCAGTGAATCAAGCGATAGCAGTGATTTCGATAGTCTAAGTAGTCATCAGCAATGAGTTCTTTCCATTGGCTAAATATATTTTCTAGCAAGGGGATTTCGGATGATATTTGCATGCTTATAAGCTCTTAAGTGCGTCTTCAATTTCATGTTTAAAATCGGTGGCGTCACATACCCATACGCTTGTATCAGCACCTGGGAACACACCAATTTCTATCTTTGCTTGATCTAGCTCTTCAGCAAGGTCATCAATAAACGTATCAACAGGAATCGCGATGGCCGTTACCTCTTGATCAAACTCAGAAATAGCAACGGCAGCTTCTTTACTCGGCCACATTGGAAGGTAGCTAAACGCGTCTTCTTCATAGTTGATCGTAATAAAGTCTTGCTGAGCATTAATTAATACCCAAAGCTGTTTATGCTCTAATATTTGTTCGATGGTGTAATCGTAGCGATCTTCAGGTTCCATCGCGCTAAGTTGTTCGAGGCTTTGTTTAGTCATGTTTTTTCCAATTTTCCCAAGGCGAAGGGGATGGGGTGTTAAAAGTAGACAAATAAAGCTGTTCTACTTTAGTACGAGCCCATGGCGTGCGACGCAAGAATTTTAGCGATGATTTAATCGATGGATCTTTCTTGAAGCAATTGATACTGACGCGGCTCGCTAATCCATCCCAACCATAATGCTCATAAAGTTTTTCTACAATCGTAGCCAGCGTGATGCCATGAAGAGGATTGTTTGGTTGTTCCTGACTCATGTGAGTGTCGTTTTCCTTTTGTTGAATGCAAAACACTATAGTTAAAAACAGCCGGTTCGTTGAAATTGCCTAGATTTTAAGTGGCGTAGAGGTCTTGCGGCAAGTGATGCATGAAATCGCTTATGCAAGAGGGAATTAGCATAGTTAACTAAGTGCTTGTATTCCTTTAGCGTCTAAACAGCATTTCTTTAAGTAAAAGTGATCTAAACAAGTGAATCTGATTGCGACTATCTTTATGTACTGTAAGAACGGAGCCCAGCGGAGGAGCTAACTATGTTGCTTTCACATATGTTTGGATTGGCCACTCACCCTACTAGAGAGTGGCAAGAAATCAAAAAAGAGCATTCCATGCCGACAAGGATCTTTGTCGCGTACACCTGCATATTGGCCGCCATCGGGCCTCTGTGTGCTTATTATTCTACCACTGTAGTTGGTTGGACAATCGGTGATGGGGCCGTCACGAAGTTGACCGCAGACAGCGCATTCCTCTTGTGCGGGTTAACATATCTAACGATGCTGCTGGGAGTATTTTTTATTGGCTACATGATCGACTGGATGGCTCAGACCTACGGAGCTGAGCATGACGAGCAAGCTGCAAACGGAATTGCACTCATGGCATACGCATGCACGCCTCTGTTTTTAGGTGGTTTTTCGCTGTTATATCCTGTCTTTTGGGTCAACGCCTTAGTATTTGTATTTGCTGCCGCATGCGCAGGGGTTCTTCTACACAAGGGTCTTCCGATCGTGATGCGTATTTCAGAAGATAGAGCGTTTTTCTTCGAAGGGGCGATTCTCGCAGTCGCGCTCGTTTATCTTGTCTCAACGCGTGTCGCAACGGTAATTATTTGGTCGTTGGGTATAGGGCCAGAATTTATTGGCGGATAATAGGTAGAGACTAAATCGAGCCGCAAATGCTCTCATGAGATTTGCGGTTTTTTTATACCTAAGATTCGTAGCCGGCATTGTTTTAAACAATATATTGTTGTTTGTTATTAAAAATGCCTATATATTGTGTTTTGCATTGGTTCACATCTACTAAATAGACACGTAAGAATGTCTCTGAATTAGTTGTGCTAAGAGAGAATCTGGTGAAAATCCAGAACTGACGCGCAGCGGTAATTGGGAACGAAAGCGACATAATGCGAAGCAAGATAGCTACACGCATTAGGCACTGGAACGTAAAATTCTGGGAAGTCGTCGCTGTAGGATAATCGTTAGATTTAACACACGCCCATAAGTCCGAAGACCTGCCAAAGCAACCCATTTATCACAAGATAAATGGGCTTTCATACCTTCGCGACTATAGGGTGATCGAAAGACAGCATTATTGGCAATGGCAGCTTTATTGGTTGTCTCACTGTGTGTGCTGTTCATATAGATTTTTATGGCGAAGGGTTATTGGTCTAGTTGACCGAAACGCGATGAGAATTAATTATGACAACTCCAAATGCACTCTCTGATCCTAATATCAAACCAGTCTCAAACACTTCTAATTTCCAGCTTAAAGTGATCAAGCGCGATGGGACTCTCGATTCATATAATAGTGACAAAATAGCAGTCGCAATCACCAAAGCAATATTGGCCGCAGAGGATCATGATCATGCGGATGCAAGCCACGTTAAGCAGCTTGCCGATCAGATTGTAAGTGGTATTCATGGTCGCTTTGAAAAGCAATATCCATCTGGCGGCTCGATCAATATCGAGGATATACAAGATCAAGTTGAGCTAGGCTTGATGCGCCAAGGGATGCAGAAAGTTGCACGGGCTTATGTTTTGTACCGTGAGGAGCACGCTCAGCAGCGTAAAGATCAACAGCCTAGCGAAGAGGCACATCCTCACTTCAAAATGCAACGCAATGATGGCTCTGAGGCGCCATTAAACATTGGTCGTATTCGCGCTTTGATTTCTCAGGTGTGCAGAGGCCTTGAAGGCGTTGATGCAGATCATTTATTAGATTCGAGCTATCGCAACCTGTATCACGGCATTAAAGAGGAAGATATTGGTACAGCGCTTATTATGGCTGCGCGACCTTTGATCGAGTCAGAGCCGAATTATTCGTTTGTTAGTGCAAGGTTGTTGTTGGATTCGTTAATGAGCGAGGTGGGTAAGGCATTGAATGTTTACTTGCCTGCTGCGATAGAAGATGCGAGTAATGCGTATGCTGAAATATTCGAAGCGGGCATCCGTTTTGGCATTCAAGAAGAGCTTATCGATTCTAAGTTAGATTCCTTCAATATAGAGATGCTTGCCGATGCGCTCAAACCAGAGCGTGACAACCAGTTTACCTATTTAGGGTTACAGACTTTATACGATCGTTACTTTATTCATCATGAAGAAACGCGTATTGAATTGCCGCAAACCTTTTTTATGCGAGTCGCAATGGGGCTCGCGCTAAATGAGGATGACCCTACAGCCCGTGCAATTGAATTTTATGACCTCTTGTCATCGTTTGATTATATGAGCTCAACCCCCACCTTGTTCAATTCCGGAACGTTAAGACCTCAACTATCATCGTGCTATCTGACCACTGTTCCAGATGACTTGAGCGGTATATATGACGCTTTGCGTGACAATGCCTTGCTCTCAAAATGGGCAGGTGGATTGGGTAATGATTGGACTAATGTTCGCTCGCTAGGCGCGCACATCAAGGGAACTAATGGCCAGTCTCAGGGGGTCGTGCCGTTCCTTAAAGTTGTAAATGACACGGCTGTTGCAGTGAACCAAGGCGGTAAACGCAAAGGAGCCGTTTGTGCATACTTGGAAAGCTGGCATTTAGATATCGAAGACTTTCTCGATCTTAGAAAAAATACAGGGGATGAGAGACGTCGCACACACGATATGAACACCGCTAATTGGATTCCAGATCTTTTTATGAAGCGCGTGTTTGAGGAGCAAGATTGGACCTTGTTTTCTCCTAATGATGTTCCAGACCTGCACGACTTAACTGGTCAGGCATTTGAAAAGCGTTATGAAGAATATGAGCGTAAAGCTGAAATCGGGGAGATTAAACTCTCTAAGCGTATTCCCGCATTAGATCTATGGCGTAAAATGCTCTCGATGCTATTCGAAACTGGGCATCCATGGATTACTTTCAAAGATCCTTGCAACATTCGTTCGCCGCAGCAACACGTTGGCGTAGTGCATTCTTCCAATCTCTGCACTGAGATTACGCTCAATACCAGTGAAGATGAAATCGCCGTGTGCAATCTTGGTTCTATCAACCTTGTGAATCACATTCAGGACGGCGAGTTGGATAGAGAACGTCTCCAAAAGACGATCCGAACTGCTATCCGAATGCTTGATAATGTGGTCGACATTAATTACTACGCATGTCCACAGGCCGAAGCATCTAATTTACGACATCGTCCTATCGGCCTCGGTTTAATGGGTTTTCAGGATGCTTTATATAAACTGGGTATTCCTTACTCGAGTGCTGAAGCTGTTTATTTTGCTGATCAATCTATGGAGCTTATTTCGTACTATGCACTAGAAACTTCGAGTGCATTAGCAAAGGAACGTGGAGCCTATGAAAGTTTTGAAGGCTCACTATGGGATCAGGGCATTCTTCCTATCGACTCGCTTTATAAACTCAGCCAAGAGCGCGGCGAGCGTTATACCGTTTGTGATTACAGTCAAACCTTAGATTGGGATGGCCTGCGTCAGAAGATTAAAAAGGAGGGAATACGCAACTCAAATGTGATGGCTATCGCGCCAACCGCGACGATCTCCAACATTATTGGTGTGTCGCAATCGATTGAACCGACCTATCAAAATCTATTTGTTAAATCCAACCTGTCCGGTGAATTTACGGTTGTGAATCCATGGCTTGTTGAGGCGCTCAAACGTGAAAATCTTTGGGATGCAGCGATGGTCAATGATCTTAAATATTTCGATGGCAGTGTTAAGAAAATTGATCGTATTCCAGAGAACATCAAGGCACTGTATTCAACTGCTTTCGAGATAGAACCGCATTGGTTAGTGGAAGCGGCAGCACGTCGTCAGAAATGGATTGATCAAGCACAGAGCGTGAATCTTTATATGTCGGAACCCTCAGGTAAAAAGCTGGACAACCTCTACAAAACGGCGTGGAGCCGCGGTTTAAAAACGACCTATTACTTACGTTCGCTGGGTGCAACGCACACTGAGAAAAACAGCACGCCAGTTGATCAAGGGGTTGCTGAGCAAACTTCGACGGTAGTTGGAAGTGCTAGCCAAAACGAAGTTCAGGGAAGCTTATCAAATCACAATCCGCAGACTACTCAGAAAGCGGGAGATGATTTTGAGTTGGCGAAAGGGCAAGAAGCGCCAAAGATGTGTTCAATTCTCGAACCCGACTGCGAAGCTTGCCAATAAGTTTGAGCGCATTGAAACCGAATTATATTTGAGGACCTACTATGTCATTCACCAACAAAAAAACAAGTACAGCAACGCCAAATTGGGATGACCCGCTTGCAGCGGCAATCCCTTCACAGGCACAACCAAGTATCGTCACGAACATCGCAGATCATGCGAAAGAAGAGGAGTTCGTACTCGAAGCGCTTCCTCCCGTGCGTATGGAAGATAAGCGCGTTGTAAATGGCGAAGCTGATGTGAACCAACTCGCGCCATTCAAGTATCCTTGGGCTTGGCAATATTTCTTGAACGCTAACAAAAATCACTGGACGCCTTTAGACGTAAATATGTCGCAAGATGTTCATGACTATCACCATAAACTTACGGTCGAAGAGCGCCATGTTTTTGAGAACGTACTCGCGTATCTGACAACCTCAGATATCTTAGCGATGCGGAATATTGGCCTTGCGGTCATGGAGAAAATGAGCGCGCCAGAACTACAAATTTATCAAGCACGTCAGGTGTTTGAAGAGGCGATGCATACATGGACGTATCAGCACTGTATCGAAACCATTGGTTTGGATCAGAGTGAGATATACAACCGCTACCGTGTTGTTCCTGAAATCTACAG